>JADZBF010000224.1 GCA_020852215.1 Lysobacter sp.
CCCGATAAGATCAAAACCTATGCTTTGCACAAGTCGATCGGCCTGACGATTCTCGGATTGGTCGGCCTGCGCGTGCTCTGGCGTCTGTACGCGGGCACGCCGGATCCAGTGCCGAATACACCGCGCTGGCAAGAACGCATCGCCGCGCTGACGCATCTCGCGATCTACGCCCTGCTGTTCGCGATTCCGATCAGCGGTTGGGTGCTGAATTCCGCGGCCGGTTTCCCGCTGCAGTGGTTCGGCGTCGTGAATCTGCCGCATATCGTCGATAAGAGCCACGACCTGCATGAGCTGGCCGAAGAGGCCCACGAAATCATGTTCTGGCTGCTGATTCTGCTGGTCGTGGCGCACGCCGGCGCGGCGTTCTATCACCATCTGTTCCAGCGCGATGCGACGCTGGCGCGCATGCTGCCGCGCGGCTGGATCAAGCTCGACGCACCGAACGCGACCGAGCCGCCCTCTTCTTCATCGTCCTCGGCGTAACCTGCCAACCGCCTCTCCCTCCCCTCGTTCAGGATTCCGATCATGCGTTCGTTTTTCGCTTCGACCCTCCTCGCTTCGACCGCCGCGCTCGCGCTCGGCGCTTCATTCGTATCGCCCGCTTTCGCCGCCGATTACACCCAAGCGCCCGGCTCCACGCTCGGTTTTTCGGGCAAATATCAAGGCGAGGCCTTCAACGGCACCTTTCCCGGCTTCGTCACGAAATTCAGTTTCGATCCGAAACAACTGGCGTCCGCGAAGCTCGATGTGACCATTCCGCTCGCCACCGCGACCACGCGCAACGCCGATTACGACGGCGAATTGCGCGGCAATTCGTTCTTCAACAGCAAACAATTTCCGCAGGCACGCTTCACGGCGACGAAATTCCGCAGTCTGGGCGGCAACAAATACGCCGCCGACGGCACGCTCAGCCTGCGCGGCGTTTCCAAGCCCGTGGTGTTGACCTTCACCTGGACGCCGGGCACCAAGCCGATCCTAGCCGGCAGCGCGGTGGTGAAGCGCTTGGACTTCGGCGTCGGCGGCGGCGAGTGGGCGGATACCGGCACGATTCCGAACGACATCAAAGTCACGACGAAAGTGATTTTCTCGTTGGCGGCCACCATCGCGACGCCGGCGAAGAAATAAACGCGCGTTCGCGCCGCTGAGGTTCGTTCGTCGCGGCATTATCGCTCGCTCAAAGCGCGTCGTCGTCGCGCCGGTAGAGCGGCCTTCAGGCCGCTCTACCTTAAACGAATCACCGAGAGAGCGGCCTGAAGGCTGCTTTACCGTTGGGATGCGGTGCCGGTCGTCGAATCGCTGCGCTGCGGCGTTTTCGGCATCGGTTCCAAACGGTAGACGAACGCGCCGAGCATATCGCCGGCGCGTTTGTTTTGATGACAACCGAGGCATTCGTCGCCCGCGCGGATCGCGCCGATCACGTCCAAACCCGCGGGACCGCGCCGATGCGCGACGAGACGCTGCCCAGCATCCAGATCGCGTAACGCTTGCCGTTCTTCGAGCGAAATCGCTCGTCCGCGGCCACGCGTCAACGGGATATCCTTGTTGAGCTGATGGAAGACATCCATCGAGAAACCGCCGCCGAAGACGCGCGGCGGGTCGTGCTTGGCCACGCCGATGAGTTGAAGGTCGGCGACGAACCAGGGCGTGCCTTCGACGGGTTTGTGGAGCAAGCCCGACATCGCCGGCAATCGCCGCTCGCCGAAACCTTCGCTATCGATGAACGCCAGCACGTACGCATCGTGCATCCGCCAGAGCGCGTCCATCGGATCGTCGCGTTCGATCGCGAACGAAGCGCCGACGCTGGCGGCTGCGGCCACGACGGCGGCCACGACGATTGCCGCAGCCCATCGATTATGAATGTCGCGTTTCAAACGGTCGCTCCCGGGATAGGTCGCAGCGACGCCGCGACGGTCGCGGCATCGAAAGGCCAGTCCAATTCCCAATCGTTGCCGCAGCGCAGCACCGGCACGCGATGGCCGTAGATCGCTTCCAAGGCATCGTCGGCGTCGATGAACACGCTCTCGAATGCCGGCATACCCGCCTCGGCGAGCACGGCCAGCGCAAGATCGCATAAATGGCAGTCGTCGCGTTGGTAGAGAACGTACGGCATCGCACAGGAGGGATGGCGGGGACCGGCATAGCATACGGCGCTTCGCCCACGAGGATGGCTCGCGCTCCGTGACGACTGGCGGAGTTCCGGGAAATGAGGCATAGAATACGGACCGCAACCGTTGCTGAGGGGGAGCTCCGCAGATGCACAATCAGTACATCCAGGTCCGTTATCGCGTTCGCGACTATGCCCGCTGGCGGGCCGTATTCGATGCCGACACCGACGAACAACGCCGCGCCGACGTCTTCGTCCGCCATGTTTTGCACGACGAGAAGGACCCGAATCAGATCACGCTCATCGCGCAGATCAAGAACCGCGCCGGCCCGATCTCGCTTTCGCGTCGGAAGGATCTCGCCGCGTTGATCGAGAAAGCGGGCGTATTGCGCGACAGCGTCAGCTATCGCTGGCTCGGCGAGCGCTGAGTGGCCGTCAGCACCTTCGACCTGTTCAAGATCGGCATCGGCCCCAGTTCGTCGCATACGGTGGGGCCGATGCGCGCGGCGTCGCGTTTCGTGCATCGCTGGCTGCAGGAATCCGGCGATCTCGCGCGCACCGCTCGCGTGCGCGCCGAGGTGTTCGGCTCGCTCGCGCTCACCGGCCGCGGACACGGTACCGATAAAGCGGTGCTGATGGGGCTCGAAGGGCATTGGCCGAACGCGATCGACCCGGACATCATTCCCGCGGCGCTGGTGCGCATCCGCGGCGAGAAAAAAATTCGCCTGCTGGGCACGCACGAGGTCGCCTTCGACGAGAAGCGCGATCTGATCATGAACAAGCGTCAGAAGTTGCCGTTCCACACCAATGGCATGCGCTTCGGCGCGTACGACGCCGAAGGCCGCGAACTCGCGACGCGCGATTACTATTCCGTCGGCGGCGGTTTCGTGGTGAACCAGGACGAAGCGGCGGAAGACCGCATCGTCGCCGACACCACCGAGTTGCGCCATCCGTTTTCCAGCGGTGCGGACTTGCTGGCGCAGTCCGAACGCAGCGGATTGAGCATCGCCGCGCTGATGTTCGAGAACGAACGCGCCTGGCGCGACGACGAAGCGATCCGCGAAGGCCTGCGCGAGATTTGGAACGCGATGCAGGCCTGCATGCAGCGCGGCATTCGCGAAACCGGCACGCTGCCGGGCGGACTGCATGTGGTGCGTCGCGCGCCCGCGCTGCATGCCGAGCTGTCCTCGAAACCCGAGGCGGCGATGCGCGACCCGCTGACCGTGCTCGATTGGGTGAATCTGTACGCGCTGGCGGTGAACGAAGAGAACGCGGCCGGCGGGCGCGTCGTCACCGCGCCCACCAACGGCGCCGCCGGTATCATTCCCTCGGTGCTGCATTACTACGACCGTTTCATCCCCGGCGCGAACGAACAAGGCATCTTCGATTTTCTGCTCACCGCCGCCGCCATCGGCATTCTGTACAAAGAAAACGCCTCGATTTCCGGCGCGGAAGTCGGCTGCCAGGGCGAAGTGGGCGTCGCCTGCTCGATGGCCGCCGCCGGCCTCACCGCCGCACTCGGCGGCACGTCCGGGCAGATCGAAAACGCCGCGGAAATCGGCATGGAACACAACCTCGGCCTGACCTGCGACCCGATCGGCGGCTTGGTGCAAATTCCGTGCATCGAACGCAACGCGATGGGCGCGGTAAAAGCCATCAACGCCTCGCGCATGGCACTGCGCGGCGACGGCCAACACAAAGTCTCGCTCGACAAGGTCATCAAGACCATGCGCGACACCGGCCGCGACATGCAGGACAAATACAAAGAAACATCGCGCGGCGGGTTGGCGGTGAATGTGATCGAGTGCTGATGCGCGTTGCGAAAGCGATCGATCAGATCATCAATCAGATCGTCGCGATCGCCAGCGCATCGTCCAACAGCGCCGCCGCCGTCACCTCCGCGCCCGCACCCGGGCCTTGGATCACCAGCGGGCGATCGGCGTAGCGGTCGGACCAGATCGCGATGCGATTATCAGTGCCGCGCCCGCCCAGAAGCGGGTCGTCGTGCGAGAGAAATTCCAAACCCGCGCGCGCTTCGCCGCGTTCCCAGCGCGCGATGAAGCGCAATTTCTCGCCGCGTTTGTAGGCCGCGGCGTAGGCATCCCGCAGCGGCGTGTCGAGGGTCGCAAGCGCGGCGTCCAGCGTGTCGGAGCTCGCTTCGTTCAAGGCCAGCGTCGATAGCGGTGCGACCGTGACCGCCTCGTGCTCCAGTTCCGCGCCGGCCGCGCGGGCGAGGATCAACAGCTTGCGACGCACGTCCTCGCCGCTCAAATCGTCGCGCGGGTCGGGTTCGGTGTAGCCGGCGTCTCGCGCTTCGCGTACGAAGCGAGAGAACGGGCGTAAGCCGTCGTAATGATCGAACAGCCACGCCAGCGAGCCGGACATCGCACCGGCGATGGCGTGGATGCGGTCGCCGCCGGCGCGCAAGGCGCGAATCGTCGACAACACCGGCAAACCCGCGCCGACGGTGGCGCTGTCGCCATAACGCGTCGCGCCGATGCGCTGCGCTTCGCGAATCGCGCGCCAACGCGACAGCACGGTGCCTTGGCCGATCTTGCACGCAGTGACCACATGCACGCCCTGCGCCAACCACGCGGGATGATGATCGGCCACAACGTCGCTCGCGGTCGCGTCGATCACGATGCGCACGCCACTCGCCCCCAAGGCGGGCAGTACTTGCGCGAGCGAGGCGTGGGTCTCGGCGTGTTCGCGCCAAACATCGTCCGTTTCGTCGCGTCGGTAGCGATGCCGGGAATTCGCGACATGCCGCAACCGCAGACGCGCCCCCAGCGGCGTGCCGTTCCAGGCATCGAGACGCGCGATTACGGCGCGACCCACGGTGCCGGTGCCGAGCAGTGCGATCTTTGCAGGCGCGACATCGAGGCTACGCGTCGAGGCGGTGGCCGCACCGTCCCGCGGTTCGATCCGCGCGTTGCGATCGATACGCGGCAGCGGCCATGCGCTCATGCCGCGGCGACCTCCGGCGCGAGCGCATCGTCGCAAGCTTCGTCGACGGCATGCACTTCAACAGCATGCGCTTCAGCAGCATGCGCCGCGACCGCGCGCGTGGCGCGCGCGATATCGGCGGCGGCGCGGGCGCGGTCCAGCGCCGCGAGAATGTCTTCGCATAGGTCGTCGGCGTGTTCGATGCCGACCGACAGACGCAGCAACCCATCGCCGATACCGGCGGCGGCGCGCGCTTCGGCGCTCATCGACGCGTGGGTCATCGTCGCCGGATGCGCGATCAGACTTTCCACGCCGCCCAACGATTCGGCCAGGGTGAAACAACGCAGACCATCGACGAACGCGCGTACCGGCGCGAGCGCGTCGTCGCAGCCGTCGGTGTCGAGTTCGAGGCTGAGCATCGCGCCGAATCCGCGCTGCTGCCGCGCCGCGATGGCGTGGCCCGGATGCGAGGCAAGGCCCGGATAGTGCAACGCACGCACCGCCGGATGCGCGCGCAGCGCATCGATCAGCGCGTCGGTGTTTTCCTGGTGCACGCGCAGGCGCGCATCCAGCGTACGCAGCCCGCGCAGCGTGAGGAAGCTGTCGAACGGCGAACCGGTGATGCCGAGCGCATTCGCCCACCACACCAGTTGCTGATGCGCTTCGGCGTCTTTCGCGACCACCGCGCCGCCGACCACATCGCTGTGACCGTTGATGTATTTGGTGGTGGAATGCACCACGAAGTCCGCGCCGAACGCGATCGGCGTCTGCAGCGCGGGCGAAAGAAACGTGTTGTCGACCACCGCCAGCGCGCCGACCGCATGCGCGGCGTCGATCGACGCCTGCAGATCGGTGATCCGCAGCAGCGGGTTCGACGGCGTTTCGATCCACACCACCGCCGGCCGCGTCGCCAGCGCTTCGGCGTAAGCGTCCGCATCGGTCAGATTGATCGTGCTCAGCTCGAACGCACCCTTGTTCGCCAAGGCGTTGAACAAACGCCAACTGCCGCCGTAAGCGTCGTGCGGCACGACTAAACGATCGCCGGGTTTGAGCAAGGCGTGCAACAGCAACGTGATCGCCGACATGCCGGTGGACGTCACCACAGCGCCCGCGCCGCCTTCCAGTTCGGCCAGCGCTTCGGCCAACAAATCGCGCGTGGGGTTGCCGCTGCGGGTGTAGTCGTATTGCCGTTTCTCGCCGAAACCCGCGAAACTGAAATTCGACGACAGCACGATCGGCGGCGTCACCGCGCCGAACGCGGTATCGCGGTCGATTCCCGCGCGCACCGCGAGCGTCGAAGCGCGCAGCGGCGTCGCGATCGCGTCGTCGCCCTCGAGATGCGTCCCGAACGTCGCGCTCATGCTGCACCTCCCGTACACGCTTCGACGCGCGGCAGCGATGCGCTCAACACCGTCGAGATGTGCTCGATTTCGGTCAGGAACGCATCGTGTCCGTATTTCGAGCGCAGCAATCGCAACTCGGCCTGCGGCAGGCGTTCGGCCAATTCGAAGATGTCTTCGACGGGCACGAGACGGTCTTCGGTGATGCCGACGACGGTCGTCGGCACGGACACGGATTCCGGATCGATCCGATGCAGATCGATCGATTCCGACACGCGCAGAAACGCCGTCGGCGATGTACGCGCGACATAGGCGAGGCCGCAAGGCTCCTGATAATCCTCGGCGGCGACGCGCGCGCGGCCGTGGACCAGCGACGGCGGCGCGTCGAAGCGTTCGGCGAATTCGCCCGGCGTGCGATAGCTGAGCATCGCCAACTGCCGCGCCAGCGACAGGCCTTGCGCGTCGTCGCACTGCAACTGGCCGAGACCGACGATCTGGCGCTGCAACGCACGC
>JADZBF010000225.1 GCA_020852215.1 Lysobacter sp.
CCGCAGGATGGCCAGCGGAGTCCTGCGTTGGAGGGTGGCGCAGTAGCGCCAGGACTTGATGATGTCCTCGTTCCCTTGGCCGACCTGAGACACGTCGTGCCGCCGAGGTGTTGTCGGGGCGGGGGCAGGAGCTCTCTCTAGACCGAACAATTTGCGAAGGAATTGCATCGCTCAATGCTGCCCCAAAACGCCTTCATATGTAGCTCCGGAACAACCTCTCACTGATGGTCAAAAAATGTATCCACAACTTGGAACAAGTGCGGATAGGATCTCGCAAAGCATTGAAACGAAAAGCTAAAAACTGCGCAATCAGACCATATCCGGATGGTGGCGCATGAGCGGGGTGTGCTGGTCGGGGCTGGCACGGGACGAGGCAGGAGACTGGGTCACGGAGGGGTCGGAGCGTGCGGCCGCAGCGAGCGGAGGCGGGCGGGCTAACTGGCTGGCTTAGGGGCGGGCTAACGGGCGGGCTAAATGGTGTGCAAGTATGCCAGCCGGCTCGATTTTTCGCTGTGCTGCATAGCGTCATCGTCGTCGTTAAAGATGTGTTACCGTCCGCCTCGGATCGGGCCGCGGCCCAATGGTGCGCCAGCGAAGAGCAAGCCGCAGCCCGAACGCCGATCCGCCAACTCCGAACGATCGAACAGGGCACGACGTGCGATGCGTCGGTTACCGGCTCGACGCGACGATACCGCGATAACGACACCGATCGACTTTCATAAGATTGAGGGGAACCCAATGAGGCAAGACGGTATGACGAAGACGCACGCACCGCGACAACACGCGCTCGCCCGCGCAGTCCTGATGGTTCTGATCGGCGTAAGTCCCGCTTCGGTCGTCTACGCGCAGGACGGCGGCGACGAAGAGGCGACGACGCTGGACAAAATCACGGTGACGGCCCAGAAGCGCGAAGAAGCGCTGCAAGACGTTCCGGTGGTGGTCACCGCCCTGTCCCAGCAATTGCTGGAAGACAGCGGCGTTCGCGACATCAAGGATCTGCAGGCGGTCGTGCCCGGCCTCACTGTCACCAGCACCCAGAGCGAGTCCCAGACCGTCGCGCGTATTCGCGGCATCGGCACCGTGGGCGACAACGCCGGTCTCGAATCGTCGGTCGGCATCGTCATCGACGGCGTTTACCGCCCGCGCAATGGCGTCGGTTTCACCGATCTGGGCGAACTCGAACGTATCGAAGTGCTGAAAGGCCCGCAGGGCACGCTGTTCGGCAAGAACACGTCCGCCGGCGTCGTCAACGTCGTCACCATGCGCCCGACCTATCAGCAGAACGCGCAGGCGGAAGTCACCGTCGGCAATTACGGCATGTTCGGCGTGTCCGCTTCGTACGGCGATGCGTTCAACGATCGCGCGGCGTTCCGGCTGTATGCGGCGAAGCGCAAGCGCGACGGTTATCTGGACGTCAACACCGGCGCCGGCCCGCGGCAAAACCGCGAAGACCAGGACCAGAATTTCCACACCTTCCGCGGCCAGTTGCTGCTCGAACCGTCCGACACACTGAAGATCAACCTCAGCGCCGATTTCAGCAATCGCGACGAAAACTGCTGCGCCGGCGTCACCATCGTCCGCGGCCCCACCGCCGCGATCATCGACGCCTTGTCCGCCGACAGCGGCGTGGCTCCCGTCGCCGACCCCTTCAACCGCGTCGCGTGGAGCAATCGCGAGTCGGAGCAATACATCAAGGACCAGGGCTTTTCCGCGCAAGTCGACTGGCAAACGCCGTGGTTCGGCGAGGCCACGTTGACCTCCATCACCGCGCAGCGCGATTGGTCGTCCATCAACGGCATCGACTTCGACTACAGCTCCGCGGATTTGATCTATCGCAACGGGAAGAAGGACGACACCTTCACCGGTTTCGACACCTTCAGCCAGGAGATCCGACTCGCCGGTGCCACCGATTCGTTCGATTGGTTGGTGGGCGGTTTCTACGCCGACGAAACCCTGACCCGCAACGAAGCCTATCGTGTCGGTTCGGCCTACGA
Organism: Lysobacter sp.; assembly: GCA_020852215.1. Classification (GTDB taxonomy): domain Bacteria; phylum Pseudomonadota; class Gammaproteobacteria; order Xanthomonadales; family Xanthomonadaceae; genus Lysobacter_I. The sequence goes on from JADZBF010000225.1 coordinate 1,995, forward strand.
GCCGTATCTGTCGATCGCCCTTCTCTCGCGCATCAACCCCGTGCTGGGCACCAGCCCGACCGCACCGTTGTTCCTCTCGCAGGCGTCGGGCCGCCCGTTCGGCACCGTGTTCGCGGGCCATGCGGCCAACGACCGTTACAGGCAAGAGTCCAAGAGCATGGGCTTGTTCACCAACAATACGTGGCATGCGACCGACGCGCTCGACTTCACGCTCGGCCTGCGCTACACCCGCGAGGAAAAAGAGCTCGAATCGCGCTACACCAATCCGAACGGCGGTCTGGGTTGCGCGGCGATGCTCACCAATCCCGCGCAGGTCGTCGCCGCCTTGGTCGCGCGTGGTCTGAGCGTCGCGCAAGCCTCGGCCGCCGCGCCGCAGGTCGTCGGCTTCTCGTGCTTGCCGTGGACCAACGTGCGTCATGACGGTCGCGCCACCTCGCAGGATCGCGACGAGAAAGAATGGTCGGGTACCTTCAAGGCCGCCTATCGTTTCAACGACCACCTGATGACGTATTTCTCCGCCGCGCGCGGTTACAAGGCCGGCGGTTTCAACCTTGATCGCGTGCAGTCGAACACCGGCCTGTCCAGCGGCGTGTCCGGCATCGTGCCGGTCGACGACACCTCGTTCGATGGCGAGTTCGTCGACAGCTACGAATTGGGCGCGAAGACCACGTGGTTGGGCGGCAACCTGCTGCTCAACGCCACGCTGTTCCATCAGGAATATTCCGACTTCCAGCTCAACAGCTTCCTCGGCACCAGCTTCGTCGTGCGTTCGATCCCGACCGTCACCTCGCAGGGCGTCGATGCCGATCTGCTGTGGCAGAAAGGCAACTGGATGTTCCAAGGCGGCCTGACTTACTCCGATACGCAATACGGCAACGACCCGCTGCCGGATGCCGATCTGGCGCTGTTGCCGGGCAGCACCGCGAGCTTCGCGCCGAAATGGTCGGCGGTGGGTTCGATCGGTTACAAGTGGAACTTCGGCGACAGCCTGGTGGGTCGCGCGCATCTCGGCGCCAAGTACATGACCGAGTACAACACCGGTTCGGATCTCGATCCGCAAAAGCTGCAGGACGCCTACACGCTGGCGAATGCGCGTTTCGAAATCGGCGCACGGAATCAGCGTTGGAATGTGGAGCTGTGGTCGCAAAACATCACCGACGAAGAGTACATCCAGGTCGGGTTCGATGCGCCGCTGCAGACGGGTTCGTGGAATGCGTTCCTGGGCGCGCCGCGCACGTACGGCGTGACCTTCCGCGTGAAATACTGAGCCGGCTACGTTCCGATCAACGCGTACGAAACGGCCCGCTTCGGCGGGCCGTTTTTTTTGCCGCACGCTTTCCGCGAAATCGCGTGGAGAAAATAAGTCGATGAATCGGCGTCAATCAAACGACGTCGATCAATCGACGCTCATCAATCGACGCTCATCGCGCGATGCTTGCGCCGTCGAAACGATGGGCGCATGCTCCGCCGCCTAGGGATCGACCGACATCGATTCGTCGCCGGCGAGCGGTTTTTCGCCCGGCCCACAGGGGATTCGCGCGACGCGAACGCAACGATGCGGCGCGCGAAAGGTACGGAGCTTCGCATCGCCGACGCTCCGCAGACATGGTCCATACGCAAAGGAGAGGGTTCGATGTCCATGCTGTCATTCACGCCGTCCGTCGACGGCCCCACGCCGCGCGCGCAGAGGATTTCGCGCACGTCCGCATCCCCGCTCGCATCCGCATCCGCGCGCACGCTCGCGCTGACGCTCGCCATCGCCGCCGCGCTGTCCGCGTGCGGTCAAAAATCCGCGGAACCGGCGAAGCCCGAAGTCGCCGTTACGCCGCCGACACCCGCGGCGACGGTCTGTCAGGCCAATTCGAGCTGGATCACCGCGCCCAATCCGCCGTCGGAAGTCGCGGCCACCGAATCGTTCTGCGATTTCTATCAATTCTCGTGGCAATGGTTCCTGGGCGAAGTCTCGCCTTCGCCGACCTCGCAGGGCGAACGCGTATTCGAAACCAATCGTTTGCACGATCCCACCGTGCCCAGCGGGCAATGCGCGTTGCCGGAGATGATCGGTCGCGCCGCCGCCGCGAAAATGCTCGCGTTGCGCGCCGACAAGCCGCAGGACTTCGAGGACACCCAGGCCGACGGCAACGCGCTGTACGACCAGAACGGCAACATCCTGCGCTACAACATCTGGTATTCGCGCGCCGAATGTCAGGCCACGCAATC
>JADZBF010000226.1 GCA_020852215.1 Lysobacter sp.
ATCGTTGGGCGATGCCTGCGTGAGGATCGGTGCCGATACGATAGAAACCCCGCGTAGAGCGGAGCGTAGCTCCGCTGAACATGTGTCCCACCAGGCCGCAACGGGATAGCGGAGCTGCGCTCCGCTCTACGTGTTTTGTGCGTCTTCGCGGTTGAACCAGGCGTTGAACGCGACAGTGATCCGCTGTCCTTTGCCGTGGAAGGGCGTGACGTAATGGCCGATCCACGATGGGAAGAGCACCAACTGGCCCGGGCGCAGTTTCAAGACGAAGTTGCCCTGGGTGAACGGCCAGCGCAACGTGGAGTTGGCGGCATCGATGAAGGCGTTGCCGGCGGTGAGCGGATGCGGAAACACTAAGCAGCCGTTGTTGGAGCGTGCGGGGTCGGGGTCGCCGTCGGAGACGCAGTAGACGCCGGACCAACTGGCCATCGGGTGATTGTGATAGCCGAAATAACCGCCGTCGCGGGTCACGTGGAACCAGGTTTGGCTCGCGATGCGCAGACCTGCGGGGTTCTCGGCGACGGTCGGGTTGATGCTGCGGATGAATTCCGCGAGCGAGGGCCAGACCCACTGCCGCAGTTCCTGCACGCAGGGCTCTTCGCGGCCGAAGAATTCGAACTCGCTTTCGTACAAGCCTTCCGGCTGATGCACCACCGGGTCCGGGTTGCGATACCCCGCGCCCTGAGCCTCCAGTTCGAGGATCAGCGCCTGCAGTTTCGCGTTCAGCGCGTCCGGCTCGGGGTGATGGGCCTCGCCGAAGGGCACAGCGAACGCGGGGTGGACGGTGACGGGCATGCGGGCTCCGGACAGGAACGGATTCGGGGGGCTCGGTACGAAGGTGCGACGGGAGGGGCGATACGGATTCGCGGACGATAGCCCAGAGTGACGGCGCGGAATACCGATCCGGATCAAATTTTGTGGTTCTGGGTGCGTTTCTAGCCCTGGCGCTTACGCCAGGCCATGATCCGCTAGCCGATCTAGCATCGGCCCCAAGTGGCGTTCGTAATTTTTCCAGATACCGCCGCGATTTTTGAGGATGCCCTGGCGAACTTGGTTCGAACTGGCAGTGGCCACCATTCCGGTGCGCCTTTCGACACGCAGCATATCGTCGCGAAAGTCCAGACCGCAGTGCGCGGCGATTCGCTGCGATTGGGCCGCGGGGTCTTGCACAACGGCGGCGTAATCGATGTCGAATACCCGATCTGGCATGATGTCTCGCCAATGCTGCATCAAAATCGAATAATCGTTGTAGTAGTCCGCCATTTCGATTTGATCGTAAGAATACGATGCCTCTCGAGTGAAGAGCGTTCGCAAATTAGAGAAGCATGTATCGGCGGGGTCGCGCCGCATATGCAGTAATTTGGCGCCCGGAAGCGATTTTGCGATAGGGCCTAGCAAGATAAAATTTGGATTCATTTTTTCGGTGATGAAATCCTTGCCCTGACTGCGCGCTCGCATCGACTCCAAAAAACCGTGGCCGATCGCGGAATAGTCGAAACCAGCAGCTAGATCGAGGATCGTACCGTCGGCGATTACGTCGCAAAATCGATTCGCCGCGTAGCGCAGTTGGGCGGAAAAGCTGTACGTTTCGCCCGCGTCCGCGACGTCGGCGTGACCGGAGAGTATCCGTTCCAGAAGCGTCGTACCGCTGCGGTGCAAGCCTACAATGAAGATGGGGGTGGGGCGATCCTTTTGAGTGCCTTCGATATCGGTCGCAGAGGTAAAATCCCTATCGAAGACGCGCTTCAACGCCGAGAACATGGCCTTGGTCTGGTTCGCATCGTAAGGTTGCAGAATTTTTCGTGCTTGGCACCCGCGATGAAGGAAATGCCAGGATTTTTCGTAGTCTCCAAGCTCATGGAATTCATTGTGGAGAGCGTAGCAATAATTGGCTTCATCTTTGGTCGTCAAGCCCGGTTTCGAAAGAAGCTTGACAAGTGCGTCGATGTGATTGTGTCCGGCATCGATCTTGGCAACGCGCGATAGCACGGGGTAGATAGAGGCATAATGAGGCCTGATTCGTAGGGCTCGCTCGAATGCCTCCGCAGATTCTTCGCTACGGCCCGCGAACATGAGCGTGAGCCCGTGCATGTTGTGCGCTTCGGGCAACTCCGGCCGCAATTTGATGACATGCTCGATCCACACCATCGTTTGTTGGTGCTGGCCGGCGCTGCTGAAGAAAGCGGCCAAATCGATCAATTTTTCAGGCGGCAACTTCGCAGCGAGATTGCTGCGCTCCACATATTGCTTTAACCGGGGAAGATCTTCGAATTTCCGGAACCGTCTTACGATCGCCAAACCGGCCATCGGGTGCACGTCGACGTTGCGCGCCGCTTCGACGACCGCTCTATACGAGTCGCGATAAGCCCCGAGCTTCTCTTGCGCTGTCGACAGTTCTAGCCATGCCGGCAAGAAGTTCCTGTCGTGTTGAAGTATCGCTTCATAAGCGGCCGCGGCTTGCCGCCATTGCTGGCGTTCGGTATGGCGTTGGCCCTGCTGCCAGAGCGCTTGTTGCTTGTTCGACATCGCGCTCTTCGTGTGCGGGTGTTGGGAGCGTCGATTTTACGGCAGCCGCGCGGGCCGCCGTAGGTTCCAGCCGTCAACCGCCCAATTCGGCCAGGATGCGCGCTTGCTCGGCTTTCAAGGCGGCCGGCATGCGCGGGCCGTATTCGTCGAGATACTCGCCGATGCCGACGAATTCTTCGCGCCACGCGGTCGTATCGAAACCGAAGAGTTTGGCGCGGGCCTCGTCGCTCAGAGACAGGCCGTCGAGGTTCACGTCCTCCGCGCGCGGCAACGCGCCGATCGGGGTCTGGGTCGCTTCGGCCTCGCCTTTCACGCGGGCGATCATCCATTCCAGCACGCGCAGGTTGTCGCCGAAGCCCGGCCACAGGAACTTGCCGTCGTCGCCTTTGCGGAACCAGTTGACGTGGAAAATTTTCGGAAGAGCCGGCTTCGGCAGCGTCGCGTCGGCGGTGTCGAACGACAGCCAATGCGCGAAGTAGTCGGCGAAGTTGTAGCCGCAGAACGGTTTCATCGCCATCGGGTCGCGGCGCATCACCCCGACCGCGCCGGTGGCGGCCGCAGTGGTTTCCGAGCCCATCGCCGCGCCGACCAGCACGCCGTGCGTCCAGTCCCGCGCCTCGAACACCAGCGGCACCAGCGACGCGCGCCGGCCGCCGAACACAATGGCGCTGATCGGCACGCCCTGCGTGTCTTCGGCATGCGCGGAATACGACGGGCCTTGCTTCGCGCTCACCGTGAAGCGCGAGTTCGGATGCGCGGCCGGCCCGCGACTCGGGGATTTGCAATCGTAGTCATGACCGCGCCAATCGAAGACGGGTTCGCCGCCGTCCAGACCCTCCCACCAGGGCTGGCGATCGGCGGTCATCGCGACGTTGGTGAAGATCGTGTCGTGTTGGATCGTCGCCAGCGCGTTCGGGTTCGACGTGCGCGACGTGCCCGGCGCGACGCCGAAGAAACCGGCTTCGGGATTGATCGCGTACAAACGGCCGTCGGCGCCGGGGCGCATCCAGCAGATGTCGTCGCCGATGGTCCACACCTTCCAGCCGTCGCGACGATAACCTTCCGGCGGAATCAACATCGCCAAGTTGGTTTTGCCGCAGGCGCTGGGGAAGGCGGCGGCGATGTAATGCGTTTCGCCCTGCGGGTTTTCGATGCCCAGAATCAGCATGTGCTCGGCCAACCAGCCCTCGCTGCGCGCTTGGTAGGACGCGATGCGCAGCGCATGGCATTTCTTGCCGAGCAAGGCGTTGCCGCCGTAGCCGGAACCGAAGGATTTGATCGTCAACTCCTCCGGGAAATGCATGATGAAACGACGGTTCGGGTCGAGTTCGCCGATCGAATGCAGGCCTTTGACGAAGCTGCCGCCTTGCGAACCTTCGCGCTCGATGCGCGTCAGCGCCTGCTCGCCCATGCGGGTCATGATCCGCATATTGGCGACGACGTAGGGCGAGTCGGTGATTTCCACGCCGCAGCGCGACAGCGGCGAATCGATCGGGCCCATGCAATAGGGGATCACGTACATCGTGCGGCCCGCCATGCAGCCGTCGAACAAGCGATCCATCGTCGCGTGACCTTCGTCGGGCGTCATCCAATGGTTGTTCGGGCCGGCATCGTCGGCGTGCGTCGTGCATACGAACGTCAGATGTTCGACCCGCGCCACGTCGTCCGGGTGCGAACGGTGCAGCCAGCAATTCGGATGCGTGTCGGGATTGAGCGCGAGCAAGGTGCCGTCGGCCCGCATCTTCGCGACCAGCGCGGCGTTCTCTTCGGCGCTGCCGTCGCACCAATGCACGGCGTCGGGCCGCGTGAGGCGGGCGACGCGTTCGACCCACGCGAGCAATTCGGCGTGCGAGGTCGGGGCGGGCGGGTGTGCGGCGATCGCATTCGCATTCATGCGGCGGTTCTCAGGCTCGGGGGGCGCTCGGCGCCGAAGGGGATGCGGAGGCGATCGGCGGAATCAAGGTCGCCATGACGTGTTCGACGTAGGACTCGAACTCGTCGTGATTCAGTCGCGGATGCTGCAATTGCAGACTCAACTGCAGAAAGCCGACATAAGCGGCATACGCCAGGCGAGCGCGATGTTGCGCATCGGTGCGGGCGAGCCCGGCCTGGCGAAACGATGCGGCGAGATAATCCAGGCGACGTTCGGAGACGCGACCGATCACCGGCTTCACCGCCGGGTGGTCGAGCGCTTTGAGCAATTCGCTGTAGATGACGTGCGACTTCACTTCGTGCGCGACCAATTGGAACAGCGCGCGCAGGCGTTGCCGCGGGTCGGCGACCGCTTCGAGCTGGCCGAAGACGGTTTCCTGTTCGACCGTTTCCCAACGTTCCAGCGCGGCCGCCAGCAGCGCTTCCCGCGAGGGGAAATGCCAGTAAAAACTGCCCTTGGTCACGCCCAGGCGTCGCGCCAACGGCTCCACCGCAACGGCGGCGACGCCCTGTTCGGCGATCAAATCCAGTGCGGCCTGCGCCCAATCGTCGGCGCTGAGGCGCCCGTTACGCTCGGGCTTGGCGGCGGTCTCTGTCATCGGGATAGTGTAACCATACGGCGTGGTGCGGAATAGTATCGTGAACGTCGTCGGCGCACGTCAGATGACGCGCGGCCGACGAGCGGAGGGGCCAATGTCGGGATCGGCATTGACAACCATGCGCCGGCGTATCGATACTTCGGCGTATGGTTCGAGCCGGCGCTGCCCAAACCTCGCCTGAAGCGGCGGTAGGTTTGCGGCACAAGGCCGAGTTCGAGCCGATTCGATCGCCCCATCGCGGGGAATCCGGTCTTAATCTATCGGTCGCGGCACGCACATATCGAGCATCGCCATGAGCATCGCACTTCCTTTCCTCGCCATCGTCCTCGTCTGCGCCATCTGCGCATATCACCGCGTACGTCTGGCCGTCTGCGCCGCGATCATCGCCACCTTGCTCGCCGCCTGTTGGCTGGGCGGCGCGAACAAAACCGCCACGCTGGTCGCCGCGATTCTGGCCGGCCTCGTCGCGTTCCCGCTGCTGATCTCGCCGTTGCGCAAACGCCTGATCACTTCGACGCTGCTGAAGTTCTACACCAAGCTGCTGCCCCCGCTTTCGGACACCGAGCGCACCGCGCTGGAATCGGGCACGGTCGGTTTCGAGGGCGAGTTGTTCTCCGGTAAACCCGATTGGAACAAGTTGCTCACGCAGCCCAAGCCGCAGTTGAGCGCCGAGGAACAAGCCTTCCTCGACGGCCCCTGCGAAGAATTGTGCCGGATGACGAACGACTGGGAGATCACCCACGTGCTCGCCGATCTGCCGCCGCAGATTTGGGATTACGTGAAGCAGCACAAATTCTTCGGCCTCAACATTCCGAAGGAATACGGCGGCCTCGGTTTCTCCGCGTTGATGAACCACAAGGTCATCCAGAAGCTGGCGCCGATGTCCTCCGTGCTCAGTTCCACCGTGGGGGTGCCCAATTCGCTCGGCCCGGCGGAATTGTTGATGCACTACGGCACCGACGATCAGAAGCGCTATTACCTGCCGCGTCTGGCCGACGGTCGCGAAATTCCGTGTTTCGCGCTGACCGGCCCGTTCGCCGGTTCCGACGCCACATCCATTCCCGATTACGGCATCGTCTGCAGCGGCGAATGGAACGGCGCGAAGGTGTTGGGCATTCGCCTCACCCTCAACAAGCGCTACATCACGCTGGCGCCGGTGGCGACGCTGATCGGCGTCGCGTTCCGCATGTACGACCCGGACGGTTTGCTCGGCGACAAGAAAGATATCGGTATTTCGCTGGCGCTGGTGCCGCGCGACGCCGAAGGCTTGATCATCGGCCGCCGCCATTTCCCGCTCAACACACCGTTCCAGAACGGCCCGATCCTCGGCAAGGATGTGTTCGTGCCGCTGAGCCAATTGATCGGCGGCGAAGATTGCGCCGGCCAAGGCTGGCGGATGCTGATGGAATGCTTGTCGATCGGCCGCTCGATCACGCTGCCGTCCACCGCCAGCGGCGGCGCGAAGATGGGCGCCATCGTCACCGGCGCTTACGCGCGCATCCGTAAGCAATTCGGTTTGTCGATCGGTCGCTTCGAAGGTGTGGAAGAAGCGCTCGCGCGCATCGCCGGTCGCGCCTACGCCACCAGCGCGCTGTCGGAAGCGACCGCCGCCGCCGTCGCGCGCGGCGAGAACCCGGCGGTGCCGTCCACCATCGCGAAATACCACTGCACCGAAATGGGCCGCGAAGTGTCGCGCGACGTGATGGATATTCACGGCGGCAAGGGCATCATCCTCGGCCCGCGCAACTATGCCGGCCGCAGTTGGCAGGCGTCGCCGATCATGATCACGGTCGAAGGCGCGAACATCATGACCCGCAGCCTGATGATCTTCGGTCAGGGCGCGATTCTCTGCCATCCGTGGGTGATGAAAGAGATGAAGTCCGCGCAGTTGGAAGACCCCAAGCAGCGGCTCGAACAATTCGATGCGGCGCTGTTCGGCCACATCAGCTACGCGCTTTCGAACGCGGTGCGCAGTTGGTGGTTCGGCGTCAGCGGTTCGTTCGTGGGTGCGGCCCCGGGCGGCGATTACACCAAGCGCTTCTACCGCAAACTCAATCGCTACTCCGCCGCATTGGCGGTGATGGCCGATACGTCGATGCTGCTGCTCGGCGGCAAATTGAAGTTCAAGGAATCCCTGTCGGGCCGTCTTGGCGATGTGCTCAGCCAGCTCTACATCGCCAGCGCGATGCTCAAGCGCTACGAAGATCAGGGCCGTCCGGCGGCCGATCATCCCTTGCTCGCCTGGGCCTTCCACGACGCGATCCACAAAATCGAGCTTGCGTTGTCCGGCGCGCTGCGCAACTTCCCGATTCGTCCTGTCGGTTGGTTGCTGTGGCTGCTGATTTTCCCGTGGGGCCGCCGCGCCGAAGCGCCGAGCGATCGTCTGGGCCATCGCGCCGCCAGTTTGCTGATGACGCCGTGCGAAGCGCGCGATCGTTTGGCCGAAGGTCTGTTCCTCGAAGCCTGCGAGAACAATCCCGCCGGTCGCGTGAACAGCTATCTGCCGAAGATGATTCTGGCCGAGCCGGTGGAACGGAAATTCCTCAAGGCGTTGAAGAACAGCGATATCGAAGCGTTGGACTTCCCGGCGCAACTCGACGAAGGCGTGCGCGAGGGTTGGATCACGGCGGACGAACGCAAGCAATTGGAAGAGCTGCGCGAGATGACGCTCGACACGATCATGGTCGACGACTTCGAGTCGTGGGAACTGCGCTCTGCCGGGTCTCGTGAAGGCGAAGCGTCGCCGCCCAAATCGCATCGCGCCGCGGCCTGACGACGCACCCGCGTCGGTGCGCCTGCGCAGAAGTTGTCAAAATCGGTTGATCGCAGAACCTATCAAAATCGGTTGGTCGCAGGGCCTCTCAAAATCAATTGATGTCGCTATTTCGGACGCCACCCCGGCGAAAGCCGGGGTCCAGTCTTCAAAGCGTCGGTAAATGCTGGATTCCGGCTTGACCAGCCTTAGGATGTCGAAAGTCGCCGGAATGACGAAGTGGTATGAATCGCTATTTTTTTCCGATGTTGAGATAACTTCTAGAGCCTGTCTCAAAATCGAAACGCCAACGATTTTCCGACGTCATCCCGGTGAAAGCCGGGGCCGAGCTTAAAAAAGCGAAAAGCGGGGTTCCGGCTTTCGCCGGAATGACGATATCAAGGTGATCCGTTGCTCCACCGATTTTGAGATAGGCTCCAAGCAGGCGCTCTCGCTCGGAGCCGTGATCCGCACATCGCATTCTGGACCGCAGCCGCACGCTGCGTAGGAGGCTCGCATGCAGACTGCGCTCGCGCTCGCCGGCGTATTGACGTTCGTGGTTGGCGCCGTGCATTCGGTGCTGGGCGAGTATTTGATTTTTCGGCGGATGCGCCAAGGCACGCTGATCCCGACCCACGGCAAGCCGGTGCTGCACGAGCGCCATGTGCGCATTCTCTGGGCTTCATGGCACGTCGTGACCCTGTTCGGCTGGGCGATGGGCGCGGTGCTGCTGCAGCGCGCGACGACCGAGACGCCGTTGGATGCCTGGCTCGAACACGCGATCGCCGCATCGATGTTCGGCGGTTCGCTGTTGGTGCTGATCGGAACGCGCGGCCGCCATCCGGGCTGGATCGGTTTGCTCGCCGTCGCGCTGTTGGTCTGGTTCGGTTGAGAGTCTTACCACGTGCTTCATGACTCCTTCTTCGATCGCGCACGAAGACATCGATTTTGTAAGTCGGTTTGATCATGTTCCCTCCCTTTCGCGAAGCGAAGGGGAGGGTTAGGGAGGGGTTAGAGGCTTTCGACCTTCTCCCGACCTCCCCTGCGCTGCGCGCAAGGGGAGGGGATCACGTCCCGAGCGATTTTGAATAGGCACAGAGAGAAAGGAAAACGCCATGAGCGCATCGATTCTCGCGTTGTATCGCCGCATGCGGCGCTGGTCGGCGGGCGGCTGGTTGTTCTCGCGCGCGGTGTGTTTCAAGGCGCCGTATTTCGGCAGTATTTCGCCGCGGATCGAAACGCTCGAGCCCGGGCGCTGCGAAGCGACGATCCGGCATCGTCGCCGCATCACCAATCATCTCGGCACCGTGCATGCCATCGCGCTATGCAATCTGGCCGAGTTGGTCGGCGGATTGATGACCGACGTCAGCATTCCGGCATCGATGCGTTGGATTCCAAAAGGCATGACCGTCGATTATCTGAAAAAAGCGACGGGCACGATTCGCGCGGTCGCCGAGCCCGCGGCGGAGATCGTGGAATCGACGACCGGCTACGCGCTGCCGGTGGACGTGGTGGCGACCGACCCGTCGGGCGAGGCGGTGTTTCGCGCGACGATTACGATGTGGGTGTCGGCGCGGCGTTGAGGCTAGTTTGTTTAGACGTGAGCCGCTCTGGTGGGCATTTCTTAGCAGAGCAAATGCAAAGACTTTCGCGCTTTCGCGCGACCTACTTTTCTTTGCTGGCGCGAAAGAAAAGTAGGCAAAAGAAAGCGCCTTCCCCGACAGAGCAAACCCGTAGCTTCGTTGCTGCGGGGATTTTTCGATTCGCCATCCTTGGCGAATCGAAAAACGGCGGACGTCCTGTCCGCCGCCCGATGGGTCTGGAAAGCCTTCGAGAGTTTTTCGTTATCAAGATCAAAAACAATCAATGCGATACCGAAACATCACTGATGCGGATGAGTGTGTTTACGATGAACGATCCGATTCTGATGTTGTGTGCGGCGCATAGCTTGGCGCTGGCGCTCTTTCATATCGGCTTCTGGAAGATATTCCGTTGGCCAAAGACGCTGCAGCAGACCACGCTCGCCAATCGCGCGATTCTGCAGATCGCGAATATCCAATTGATCTGGGTGTTTCTCGCGGTAGCGGCGTTATGCCTGGTCTACCCGGCCGAATTGCGCGGGACCGCGCTCGGTCGCGCGGTCTTGATGGGCATGTCGGGCTTTTGGATCGTCCGACTGATCCAACAATTCGTGTTTCTGCGGATCAATCATCCGATGGTGCATGCGCTGAGCGTCGTGTTCGCGCTCGGCGTGGTGCTGTTCGTGTGGCCGTTATTTCAGCAGTAAGACGGCGAGTATCGCGGCGATCGCCGGCACACCCTGCACGAAGAAGATCCGCTTGTTGACGCTGTAGGCGCCGTACAGCGCGGCGACGACGACGCAGCCGAGGAAGAACAAGGCGACATCGGTTTTCTGCGCGACGATCGACCAGACCAAACCCGCGGCGAGGAAGCCGTTGTACAGCCCTTGATTCGCCGCCAGCACGCGAGTGATTTCGGCTTTCCCGGGCGTGTTGCGGAAGGTTTTCAGGCCCAGCGGTTTGGTCCACAGAAACATTTCCAACACCAGGAAATACGCGTGCAGCAACGCGACGACGGCGATCAGTGCGAGGGCGATGGTCGACATGAGCATTCCTTGGATGAGTGGATTTTTTTGCGCTTATCCGGCCGACGCGACCGGCGCGGCGTCGTTCGCGGTACGGCGTTCGATGCGTCGCGCCAAGCGCCAACCGAGCACGCCGGAGGCCAGCGCGGGCAACACATTGATCGCGGCGAAGCCCAGCGTCACCACGCCCAGGCTGCGCAGCGCGTTGATGCTCAGACCGACGGTGAGGTCGCCGAAACGCCAGACGGCGGTATCGACCGCGTTCTTGCCTTTGTAACGCAGGCTGCGAGGTACCTGCGCGAACAGGCTTTCGCGCGCCGGACCGAGCGCGCCGTAAGCCAAGCCGCGACTGACCAGCAGCGCGATCGCGACCCACGGCATTTGCAGCAAGGCGATACCGTGCGGATCGGAGACGAACAACACCATCAGCATCACCGCGACGGTACAGGCGGCGTGTAGCGCGACTGCGGGCGCCGCGCCGTGGCGCGCGAGCAACCAGCGGGTGACGAACACCTGCGTGGCGATGGCGAACAGATTGGTGTACAGATCGAGCCGTGCGGCGAATTCCGTGCGCGCCACCGCATCGGCGAACGTGGCTTTGGAGTAATCGACCACCAGCGCGTAGTTGACGGTGCCGATGCAATCGCCCAGCAGCATCAGAATCGCCATCGTGCGCATCGTCGGGTCGGCGAAGATTTGCTTGAGGCCGTCGAACACGCCGCCGCCCACCGCTTGCGCATTGCCGGGTTCGTGACGACGCGCGCCGTGACGTTCGGCCCAGCGTCCGAGCGCCATCGCGCAGACGATCGCGGTGCCCAACAATCCCGACGCCACCAACAGCAACGGCGCGACGCCGATCTCGCCCACCAAACGCAGCGCCATCGCCGGACCGAGCAGAGAGCCGATCGAACCGCCGACGGCGATCAGCGGAAACAAGCGGCGCGCCTGGGTTTCGTTCCAGATGTCGGCCATGAACGTCCAGAACACCGACACGACCACCAGATTGAAGACGCTGATCCACACGAAAAACGCGATGCCGAGTGCGCGCGGCGAGACCAGGCCTTCGTGCGTGAACAACGGCATGAAGCCGAGCAAACAGGCGATGAAGAACAGATAGACCATCGGCACCAAGCGCCGACGCGGGAAGCGGCTCGCCAACCAGGCGAACACCGGCGTGAGCGATAGCGTGGCGACGAAGGTGGCGGCGTAGAACCAGGGCAGTTGAGTGGAACCCACCGCGCCTGACAGTTGATCGCGCACCGGGCGAATGACGTAATACGCCGAGAGCACGCAGAAGAAGAACAGGAACGACCACGCCACCGCCGGCCATTCGCCGCGATGGACCCGCTGTTCTGCCGTCTGGGTATCGCTCATCGATGCGTTCCGGGGCTGATCGCGTGCGGGCACGGTAGCCGATCCGGCCGTTGGCCGCTAGCGCCTCAAGTCGCGGTGTTCGATGGCAGAGCCCTAGCCACCCGCGAGCACCCGCGCCAGCCATTCCGGTTCGGGCTGGTCGGTGTCGTAGTACTCGAAGATCAGATGGATGCGATCGGTGTCGCCGTCGTTGCGCACCGCATGCACGGCCATGTTGTTGACCTCCGCAGCTTCGCCTTCCGGCATGCGGTAGCCGGTGCCGTCCACGAAGAACGTCACTTGGTCGTTGGTGAGCAGCGGAATATGGATTTTGTGCGGCCATTTCGCCGCGGCATTGGCGTCGCGATGCGGTTTGATCTCGCCGCCGGGCGCCATCCGCGCCAACATCACGCGCGGAAACGCGCCGTTGGCGTAACCGTAATCGGCGACGGCGGCGCGCATCGCCGGCTCCAGCCGTTCGCGCCACTGCGCCCAGGCCGGGCGATCGTGCGAACTGCGCCAATCGCGGGTGCTATCGACGAAACGAAACACGATGTGTCGGGTTTTGTCCAAGGCCTCGAAACGATTGGGCTTGCCGGCGTTCTCGGCGTCCCATACCGATTCGGGAATCGCGAGCACCGCCGCTTTCAACTCGGCGATGTCGACCGGGCCGAGGCGGCGGATCGTGGCGGTTTTGCGCGGATTGGCGTACGGGTCGCGTTGCGGGACGGAAACCATGGCGGCGCTCATTTCGTGAAATACGGCTTCAGAAGGAATAGTCGAACAAGTCCAGATCGCGGCGATACAACTCGGCGACGCCGTCAATCAGCGATTGATCGTAGTACTGACGGTAATCGCCGCGCCGCGAACTGTTGACCTTGTCCAAGGCGCGACCCGGAATGCCGATGCGCTCGCAGATGCGGTCGTAGCACGCTTGCATGTCCTCGACGCGACCGACCTCGTCCACATCGAGTTCGCCGCGCTCGTCGGTCAGCAGGCTGGCCTGGGTTTGGAAATGCACGTGATCCATCGGTCGCATCTCGAACAGGATCTTGCGCATCGTGCCCTGCGGGTCGCGGTCGAAGGCGCCGTGTTGCCGCGTCATGAACGCGCAATACGACACGAAGCGATCGAACGGATTGCGCACGAAGCCGAATTTGAAATACGAGGACACGACGTCTTCGCCCAGATACGGCCGCACTTGAGCGAGGCTGAAATGTCCGTGACGGATCGCCGCCAGATCGGCGTAGGGAAACCGTTTGTTCACGAACAGGCCGACTTGCTCGATGTCGTCCGGCCCCAAATGCTCGCGCAGCGCTTGGCGCACGGAATGGGTTCCGGTCTTGGGGATCGGCACGAAGATGAAGCGGTGCAGATGGGAGACGATCATGCCGGCGCCGTGCGGGAAACCCGCGCATGATCGCACAGGGCGCGACCGGCCGCCGCCGCTGGCGCAATCGCGGCGGCGCAGGGCGTCGAATGCTGTCGTATGGCCCGTCGGCGCGTCCCAATAGCATTGGAACGCTCCAGCGAACAACGCGCCGAAACGCGTATCGAGGCTCGTCGTCGACGGTCGCCATCGAAACATCCCGCAACATATCCCGTAAAAATGGAACG
>JADZBF010000227.1 GCA_020852215.1 Lysobacter sp.
CGCATACCCCTACTACGACACCTCATGGTTCGATTCGGTGGGCCGCACGGTGTATCTCACGTTCGACTGGACGTTCGGCGGCAAGAACGGCGAGTGAGCGTTTTGCGGCGGTGCGGTCTCTCGCATCGCCGCGTCTCGACGAACGCCACCGAACACGCAACCTGCGGAAACGAAAACGCCCTCCCGGCATCGGGAGGGCGTTTTTTGCGAGAACGCGACAGGCGCCGCTCAGGCGTCGAGACGATTCAAACGTTGAAGCGGAAGTGCAGCACGTCGCCTTCCTGCACGCGATATTCCTTGCCTTCCAGGCGCAGACGGCCGGCGTCGCGGGCGCCGGATTCGCCGCGGTACTTGATGAAGTCGTCGTAGGCGATGGTTTCGGCGCGGATAAAGCCTTTCTCGAAATCGGTGTGGATCACCGCGGCCGCCTGCGGCGCGGTCGAACCGCCCTTCACCGTCCACGCGCGCACTTCCTTCACGCCGGCGGTGAAATAGGTCTGCAGGCCGAGCAATTTGTACGCCGCGCGAATGACGCGATTGAGGCCAGGTTCTTCCAGGCCGAGGTCGGTCAGAAAGGTATCGCGGTCTTCGTCTTCGAGCTGGCTCAGTTCTTCTTCGATCGCCGCCGACACCGGCACCACTTCGGCGCCTTCGCCCACTGCGCGCGCGCGCACGGCGTCGAGATGCGGGTTGTTCTCGAACCCGTCCTCCAACACGTTCGCCACGTACATCACCGGCTTGAGCGTGAGCAGAAACAGGTCGCGCACCGCGAGTTTGTCGTCGTCGGACAAGCCCAGTGCGCGTGCCGGATGGCCGCCGTCGAGGCCGGCGCGAATGCGCGCCAACACTTCGACCCGCGCTTTCGCATCCTTGTCGCCGGTTTTGGCCGAACGCTCGGCGCGTTGCAGCGCTTTTTCGACCGAATCCAAATCCGCAAGCGCCAATTCCGTATCGATGGTCTCGATATCGGCGATCGGGTCGATCTTGTTGTTGACGTGGATGACGTCGGGATTCTCGAAACAACGCACCACATGCGTGATCGCATCCACTTCGCGGATGTGGGCGAGGAATTTATTGCCCAGGCCTTCGCCGCTGGCGGCGCCCGCGACCAGACCCGCGATGTCGACGAATTCGACCGCGGTCGGAATGCATTTCTGCGGCTTCACGATTTCGGCCAGCGCATTGAGGCGCGGGTCCGGCACCGGGACGATGCCGACGTTCGGCTCGATCGTGCAGAACGGGAAGTTGGCCGCGGCGATGCCCGCCTTGGTCAAGGCGTTGAAAAGAGTCGATTTGCCGACGTTCGGCAAACCGACGATGCCGCATTTGATACCCATGAAAACTCCGGGAACCGAAAATAGAGAATCGGAAATAGAAAATCGGTCATTGGAAAAAAACGAAAATCGGCTGTTAGCGACTACCGATTCCCGATCCCCCACTCCCGGCTTTTGTGTGCAGCTTGGTCATCGCGTCCATCATGTTGCCCTCCACCGCCAGCGGCAACGCAGCGAGCGCATCGTCGATGGCACGCAGGATCGACGCTTCGTCGTCCTTGCCCGGTCGACCCAACACCCACGGTGTGACTTTGTCTTTGTGCCCGGGATGCCCGATCGCGACGCGCAGACGATGGAACTTGCCGTGACCCAGCAATTTGACGATGTCGCGCAGCCCGTTCTGACCGCCGTGACCGCCGTCGAACTTGAACCGCGCGACGCCCGGCGGCAAATCCAACTCGTCGTGCGCGACCAGCATTTCCTCGGGCTCGATTTTCCAGTAGCGCAAAGCGGCCATCACCGATTTGCCGCTGAGATTCATGTAGGTCGCCGGTTTCAGCAGCCACACCGACCGGCCCGCGATTTCGACCTTCGCGGTTTCGCCGAACAATTTGCTTTCCAAACCGAAGCGCGCGCGCTCCTGCGCGGCGAGCGCGTCCACAAACCAAAACCCGGCGTTGTGCCGGGTTCTGGCGTGTTCGGGACCGGGATTACCCAGCCCGACGATGAGACGGAGACCTGTCATACCTTGAACGATCTCATCCCGTGGAGCCCGTAGAGCGGAGCGAAGCTCCGCTACAGAGGCTCCGGACACGATGCAGCGGAGCTTCGCTCCGCTCTACGTGCGGGAGAGTGATCGCTGCTACGCAGCGATCACTTCTGATCTTTCTTGGCGACCTTCGCCGCCGGCACTTCGGCCGCGGCCGGGGCATCGGCGGTTTCGGCCTCTTCCTTGCCGTGCTTGGCGATGACCACGGCCAGATCGTGTTCCTTGCCCAGCTTGAGCTCCGGAATCGACACGCCTTCCGGCAGCTTGAGGTCGGACAAATGCACGATGTCGCCGACGGCGAGATCCGACAGATCGATCTCGATGTGTTCCGGCAGATCCTTCGGCAAGCACTCGATCACCACTTCGTTCAGCTCGTGGGTCACGACCACTTCCGCGGACTTGCCGGCCGGGGACTTGTCTTCGTTGAGGAAGTGCAGCGGCACCGCGGTGCGCAGCGCTTCGTTTTCGTTCACGCGCTGGAAGTCCAGGTGCATGATCTGCTGCTTGAACGGGTGACGCTGCATATCGCGCAGCAGCACTTTCTGCACGTCGCCGCCGAGGCTCAGGTCGAGAATCGACGAGTAGAACCACTCGTGCTGGCTGGCCAGCCAGATGGTTTCGTGTTCGATCTGGATGCTGACCGGCTTCAGTTCGCCACCGTAGACGATGGCGGGGATCTTGGCGGCATGGCGAAGACGGCGGCTCGCACCCTTCCCTTCGTCCGTGCGGCGTTCGACCTTGATTTCGTGGGTTTTAGCCATTGGAGATAACTCACTTTCGTTGCGAATGAACCGCCTCGCGGCGGCGATGCGACTTCCCCGCGACCAGGGAAGTCAGTTTTACTTGGATGGGAATCGGGAATCGAGAATGGGGAATCGTCAGAAGCGAAAAACCTAAACCCTCTGCGCTTTACGATTCCCGATTCTCCATTCCCGATTCCCGGTCTTTCAGTCGACGTACAACGAACTGACCGATTCGCCGAACGCCACGCGGCGGATGGTTTCCGCCAGCAGTTCGGCGACGCTCAGTTGCCGGATGCGCGGGCAACCGCGCGCGGCTTCCGACAGCGGAATGGTGTCGGTGACCACCAATTCGTCGAGCTGCGATTTGTTCACATTGTCAATCGCCGGCCCCGACAGCACCGGATGGGTGCAGTAGGCGATCACCCGCTGCGCGCCCTGTGCCTTCAACG
>JADZBF010000228.1 GCA_020852215.1 Lysobacter sp.
CCATTGACGTGGCCGCTGAAGTCCGAACACGCGTTCTTGGAGGCATCCAGGTCGCCGATGCGGAACTGGTTGAACGGCGGGAGTTTGCTCTCGTCGAGCTTCATCGCGGCGGGTTGGCCGTTTTTGGCGGCATCGGCCGAACGCGGCGCGGCGAATGCACCGCCCAGCGCGACGGCGACGGCCATCGACAGCGCGAGCGTGCGGGGAAAGAGGGGTTTGGACACTGGGGCGTTCACGGCTTGGGCGTTCACGGTTTCTCCGGCCCGGAGGGCGGTCTAGTGAGAGGAAGGCGCCGCAATGGGCGACTCCCGACTTTAACGCCCGGGCGTGGTCGATTCAGGTGTCGAAGGTCATATCCCCGCCGCAGCATGGCCCGTCGATGCCCGGTTTCGCGTTAAGAGAGATACCCTCTGGACCCGCTACCGGGTTCAATCGTCCAAATTCGTTGGGAGAATCTCGCGTGAAAAAGCCTTGTCTCATCGCAGCGATGTGTGTGCTGTCCGCCTCGTTGTCGTCGATAGGCATGGATGCTGAAGCCGCCGGGAAACAGCGTACGCCGCGCGGCGAATTGGTCCACCGCATCGTCATGAAGTGGGGCGGCCACGTGCAAGAGGCCTACCGCGCCGATGTCGGCGATTGGGCCTCCGCGATGGTGCCGGTGTTCTCGAAAGCCTCCCTCGACACCCTCAAACGCGCCGCGAATTCGCCGACGTTCGAACTGATGAACGATGCGTTTCTGGTCGACAGCCAAGGCAACAGCGTCCACACCAACTTACTGAAGGCCATTGATGCCGGAACCACCGGCGATGTATCCACCAATTTGCTCGGCGAAACCACGAACGATCTGGTGTTCGTGCCGATCACGCCCTGCCGAATCGTCGACACTCGCGTCGCCGGCGGTGCGATCGCGGCGAACACCGTTCGCCATTTCGACGTCACTGCGGTGTCGGATTACGCCTTCCAAGGCGGCGATGCGTCCAATTGCAACGGTGCGGGCGCTGCCGGTTCGTTCGCCGCCGCCGCGATCAACTTCACCGTGGTCACGCCCAGCATCGCGGGCTATATCACCGCGTTCCCGTTCCTGGGTACGCAGCCGCTGGCGTCGACGGTCAACTACACCGCGGGCGATATCCGCGGCAATTTCGCGATCGTCAGACTCGATCAGGGCGCATCCGCCAACGAATTGAGCGTCTATTCGTTCGGACAGACGCATCTGGTCGCCGACTTGGTCGGTTATTACATCAACCCGGTGCTGGGCCCGTTGGATTGCCAGGAAACCGTCTCCTCCAATATCACGGTCAACGCCAACTCCACCGGCACCGGTTCGTCGCCGGCCTGCGCGACGGGGTACACCATCGTCAGCGGCGGTTGCACCATGTCGACCTTCGACGGTCGCATCGTCTCCAGCCGTCAGTTCCCGGGCAGCAATACCCATTTCTGCGCCTTCCGCAACGAAAACGCGACCAACGCGAACACCGGCGTGGCCTATGGTCGTTGCTGCAAGTTGCCGAGCGGACGCGCACCCTAAGCATTTTGCTCGATGTGTGGAACTCGAAGGCCCGCGAAAGCGGGCCTTCGTTTTGGAATGCGAGCGATGCGGAACATCATCGATGCGGAGCGTGCTCCATGCTGACCATGTTTGATGCGTAGCATGATCGACCAACGGCATCGAAAAACGACTTTCATTCGATTTCTTCGATCGATTTCGTCGTTGTCCGACTAGAACCCAAGGCATAAGATCGGACTGCGCCGCGATATCGGATTCGCCACGTATCGCGGTGCGCATCGGGCATCACAAGGACGTGTCGTTCGCCGGAGGAAGCGCTCGCTTTCGTCCGGCCGGCCGCGCGACCGATCCCGGTCGCGCGATGTCCGCGCCGGTTCAGGGACGAATCGCACGGACCTCATCCGATCACGACAGGAGGTCTGTATGGAAGGGAAAGTCTCGAAGTTCGCACGGCGGTTCGTCGCGGTGTTGTCGTTGACGTGCGCGTTCGCCGCACCGCTGTGGGCGCGCGATCCGGCGCTGACGAATCGCGAAGGTCAACCGCGTTCCGAACGCGCGCAATGGGTGTATCGCATCGTCGCCAAGTGGGGCGGTCATGTGCAGGAGGCGTATCGTCGCGACCCGCGTCGATGGGCCGAATCGATGGCACCGTCGTTCGCGAGGGCGCCGTTGCCCGCGCTGCGCAATGCCGCGCAGGCGCGCAGCTTCACGGCAATGAACGACGCGTTGTTGGCGACGCCGTCGCCGGCCGGGTTGTCGCAGCCGGACATGGTGCAGAAGGGCGTATCGCAATCGAAAACCGATGTCGGCACCCGGGCATTGGGCGACCCGGCGCAGGATCTTGTCTACGTGCCGGTCACACCGTGCCGGATTCTGGATACGCGCGTGGCGGGCGGTCCGATTCCGGCGAATAGTTTTCGCGATTTCGACCTGACCGATGTCGTTCGTTATGCCCCGCAGGGCGGCGATACCAGCAACTGCAACGTCGGCGACAAAGGCTCGTTCGCGGCTGCGGCGCTCAACATCACCGTCGTCTCGCCGAATATCGCTGGTTACATCACGGCGTTCGCGTACCTCGCCAGCCAACCGACCGCCGCCACGATCAATTACGTCGCAGGCGACATCCGCAACAGCTTGGCGATCGTGCGTTTGGACCAGAGCGCGGCGGTCAACGAGTTCAGCGTCTACAGCTTCGCGCAGACGCATCTGGTGGCGGATATCGTGGGGTATTTCAGGGAGCCGGAGGCGACGGCGTTGGAGTGTATCAATACCCCTGATGTTCAAGCTTCATCAATCAATGGTCCGTTTGCTGTTGTTGCCAATGCCTGCCCCGCAGGCTACGCGGCAATGTCTGGCGGATGTAGGTCAGATAATATTTTGACTCCAGTCTTTGTAATGGGGAGCTTTACTGACAACTCTAGGCATCATTGCCAATTTTATCTCACCGCAGCAGGAAGGCCTGTTAGTGCCTTCACTCGCTGTTGCAGAACTCCTGGTCGATTGTCAGTGCAATAACGGCGCAAGCTCCATGTGCAACAAGTTGCTTGAATAAAAGCCGTAAAACAAATGCGTAGGGCGGAACCGCCAAACGCGATTCCGCCATCCACAACGCATCAAACGCCACCAACGGCGGAATCCGCTTCGCGGGTTCCGCCCTACGCGCATTCGGAAGGCCTGCGAAAGCAGGCCTTCCTCTTGTCGGCGGCGGCATCTTGAGCGATGGTGCGCATCTGGTTCGTTATCGGAGTGGTCGCATATGCGCGTTCTCTTTCACGGCGCCGCCGGCGAAGTCACCGGTTCCC
>JADZBF010000229.1 GCA_020852215.1 Lysobacter sp.
CCGGAGTGGACGAACCTCTGGTGTTCCGGTTGTCACGCCAGTGGCACTGCCGGGTAGCTATGTTCGGAAGCGATAACCGCTGAAAGCATCTAAGCGGGAAGCGCGCCTCAAGATGAGATCTCCCGGGACACAAGTCCCCTGAAGGAACCATCAAGACTAGGTGGTTGATAGGCAGGGTGTGTAAGTGGAGCAATCCATTGAGCTAACCTGTACTAATGATCCGTGTGGCTTGACCATATAACCTCAAGTTGCCTTAGTGCTTCTAAACGAAGCGACCTCGACGGCACGTCGAGACGTTCGCCAAACCTTGTTACGTCCCAAGACCCAATGAGAGCGTGAGCGCTGCTCCGTGCATTTTTTTCGCACGTTGCCGGCGACCCTCCACCCTCTCCCTGGTGACAATAGCTGCGTGGAACCACCCGATCCCATCCCGAACTCGGAAGTGAAACGCGCACGCGCCGATGGTAGTGTGCATTCAGCATGCGAGAGTAGGTCATCGCCAGGGTCTTTACCCAAAACCCCGCAGCTTCGGCTGCGGGGTTTTTCTATGCGCACGATATAAAGTATTTCGAGTCGTTCGATCGAGAGCGCAGCCTTGTCGCGCGAGTGATTGTCGCGCGAGTAGCGGCTAGGCAATCCTGCCTTCAGCGTCCTCACGGATCGTATTCGACACGCAGACAAGCGCATCGCGGGCCGACGGCTCGCGGACATGGAATGCGCTCGAAAACGATGACGGCAGAATTGCCGGCCGCAATACAGCAATACGCCGAAGTCAGAGATTCTGGTAATTCGGCCCGGCTCCGCCTTCCGGCGTGACCCAATCGATGATCCGGTACGGATCTTTGATGTCGCATGTCTTGCAGTGCACGCAGTTCGCGGCGTTGATCTGCAGTCGTTTCCCCGCTTCGTCGGAGACGATTTCGTACACGCCGGCCGGGCAGAACCGCGTGCAGGGGTTGCCGTATTCTTCGGCGCATTGCGTCACGCACACTGAGGTGTCGCGAACGCGCAGATGCACGGGTTGATCCTCATCGTGTTCGGTCGCGGCGAAATACACGGAGGCCAGGCGGTCGCGCGGGGCGAGCGTGCGATCGACGTAATCGCGTTTCGGCTGTTCGTGCGCGCCGAGCTTATCGAGCGACGACCAGTCCGCCTTGTTTTTCAGGGTCCAGGGCGAGGCGCCGCCGACCGCGGTTTCCCAGGCGGCGTTGAGCATGCCGAACCACAGGCCGCGTTTGAAGCCGGGTTTGACGTTGCGAACTTTTTTCAGCTCCGCCATCGCGTCGGAGGCGCGCAACTTGGCGTCGAAACCGGTCGGCGACAGCGACGTCGCGACGAGATGTTCCGCCGCCAACATGCCGGAGCGGATCGCCTGATGCGTGCCTTTGATTTTCGGCACGTTGAGCAGGCCGGCGGTGTCGCCGATCAGCAATGCGCCGGGCATCTCCACCTTCGGCAGCGACTGCCAGCCGCCGGTCACGATGGCGCGCGCGCCTGCGGACACGATCGATCCGCCTTCGAGCAACGGTTTGACCA
The DNA here is from genome assembly GCA_020852215.1 of Lysobacter sp. Lineage (GTDB taxonomy): Bacteria > Pseudomonadota > Gammaproteobacteria > Xanthomonadales > Xanthomonadaceae > Lysobacter_I. The sequence continues at coordinate 1,537 of JADZBF010000229.1, forward strand.
TCGGATGGTTCTTCCACTGCTGGAAGGCTTCCCACGGTTTGTAATCCGGATCGCTGTAATCGAGGCCGCTGACGTAACCCAGCGCGATCCGGCCTTTGTCCAAGTGATAGAGAAAACTGCCGCCGTAGATCTTGTTGTCGGCCGGCCAGCCGAAGCTGTGCACGATTTTCCCGGGTGTCAGCCGTTCTTCCGGCACCTGCCACAGTTCTTTGATGCCGATCGAATACCCCTGCGGGTCGCTGTCGGCATCGAGTTTGAAGCGTTCGATCAGGCGTTTGGTCAAATGCCCGCGCGCGCCTTCGGCGAGCACGGTCACTTTCGCGCGAATGTCGATGCCGGCGGTGAAGCCCGGTTTATGCGAACCGTCTTTCGCCACGCCCATATCGCCGATACGCACGCCGACCACGCGACCGTCCATGTCGTGCAGCGTTTCGGCCGCGGCGAAACCGGGATAAATCTCCACGCCCAAGGCTTCCGCTTGCGGCGCCAGCCACGCGCACATCGCGCCGAGCGACACGATGACATTGCCGTGATTCTTCATCCCCGGCGGCACCGGCAGTTTGCGCCCGCCGGTTTTGCTGAGCAGCCAGAACTCGTCTTCGGTGGCCGGCACGCAAATCGGCGGCGGATTCTTGCGCCAATCGGGCAGCAGGGCATTGAGCGGGCCGGTTTCGATCACCGCGCCTGACAGGATATGCGCGCCGATGGTCGATGCTTTTTCGATCACGCAGACGCTGATCTCGGGGTTGAGCTGTTTGAGCCGAATCGCGAACGCCAGACCGGCCGGACCCGCGCCGACGGCGACGACGTCGTATTCCATCGTGTCGCGTTCGATCTCGGCCTGCGTGCCTTCGGTTTGCGCGTGTTCGGTCATGTCGGACTCCAGCATCGATCTGTGGATTTTCGCGGTTTGCGGCGGCGCGAGCAAATCGGCAGCATGCGCGCATGCAACGGAACGATGGATTCGAGGCGATCGCATTGCAGGGCGCGGAGGTGCGCTTGGCGCGCGCGTGGCTGTCGCCGGCCGATGCCGATGCCTTGTTCGCGGCATTGCGCGCGCGGATTCCGTGGGAAACCCATCGCATCCGCATGTTCGGACGCGAGATCGATTCGCCGCGATTGAGCTGCTGGATCGGCGACCCCGGTGCGATCTACACCTATTCGCGCACCCGTTTCGAGCCCAGACCGTGGCCGCCCGCGCTGCTGGACCTGCGTCGGCGCTTGACCGACGCGCTCGGCCTGGAGTTCGACAGCGTCTTGGCGAACCTGTATCGCGATGGCCGCGACAGCATGGGTTGGCACAGCGACGACGAGCCTGAACTCGGCCCCGCGCCCACGATCGCTTCGCTGAGCCTGGGCGGTGCCCGGCGCTTCCTGTTCAAACCGAAAACCCGTACCCGGCGAGCGGCCGGCGATGATGGGGCAACCGTCCGTGGGTCGAGCGAGGCGGGTAAGGCGCCGAATGGCGAGCGCATCGCTTTGACCCTCGATCACGGCAGCCTGTTGGTGATGGCGGGCGAAACGCAGCGACTGTACCTGCATGCGCTGCCGGCGACGGCGACGCAGGTCGCTCCGCGTATCAACCTGACCTTCCGGCGGATCGTCTCGCGCGAGCCGTGATTGCGCCTATCGCCGCCGCGCCGCCGCGCGGTGGCTGCGACCTGTTGCCGCGCAAGACCCACGCGTCGGGCGCTCACGCGTCAGAGTCACGCGCTTGCGAAACGTCCCCGTTCAGCAAAAGCCCCTGATTCTCGCGGTATCTGTCTATGTTCGCGGCTCGCTCGACTTGTGCCGGACCCCCAAAAATCGTTAAACTTGCGGGTTCATCATCATTCAAGTCGGACGGCTCAACGCCGCCGGGAGAGAGCATGGCCCGCATCACCGTGGAAGATTGTCTGGAAGTGATCGACAACCGTTTCGAGCTGGTCATGATGGCCGCCAAGCGCGCGCGCCAACTCGCCAACGGCGTCGAACCGCAATTGGACAACAGCGAAGCCAACGACAAGCCGACCGTGCTGGCGCTGCGCGAAATCGCCGCCCGCCGCATTGATCACAGCTTCGTCGACGCGGTCGAGAAAGCCGAGCGCGAGCGCAAAGAGCGCGAAGCCATGGAATGGGCCGCCGCCGAAGTGGTCGCCGACGACGATCTGTCGAAGGGCGACGATCTGTAAGCCGGGAATTCGGGAATCCGTACAGCGGAGCGCAGCTCCGCTGAACATCCCAAGCCGGGAATCGTGAATCGTATCCTTCGATTCCGCCCGAACAGACCATCCCAATACGATGTTCAGAAACCCCGCTTCGGCGGGGTTTCGGTTTTTTTTGGCTTTCGTGAATGTCTGAACCTGTCATCCCGAGCGTAGCGAGGGACCTGCTTTTCGATTCCAGTGGAGAAAACAGGTCCCTCGCTACGCTCGGGATGACAGGGCGCTTCAGCGGAGCTGCGTTCTGCTCTATCGGTTCCCGATTCTTTATTCCCAGTTCCCGGCTTCAGGATATTCAGCGGAGCTGCGCTCCGCTCTACCGGTTCCCCATTCCCGATTCCCGATTCCCGGCTTGGGATATTCAGCGAAGCTGCGCTCCGCTCTATCGATTCCCGATTCTCCATTCCCGATTCTCGGCTTTACCCAATTCCCGCTCTCACCCTATTCCCCATCCCCGGCATTTCGCCGTAGTCTTCGGGGATGACTCAGCTCGAGCCGATTCTCGCCGGCCCCACGCCCTCTCCGGATGCGGAAGTCCCCGCGTACGTCCGCGAGTTGCAGCAGGCTGCGCGTTATTTGCCCGAGTCCCAGCGCGACATCCTGCTCGACGCGTGGCGGGTCGGCGCCGCGGCGCACGCCGGGCAGACCCGCAAATCCGGCGAGCCCTACATCACCCACCCGGTCGCCGCCGCCACGGTGCTGGCCGAGCAGGGCGTGGACGTGGAGACGCTGATCGCTGCGATCCTGCACGACACCATCGAAGACACCGCGCTTACCCGCGACGACATCGCCGCGCGTTTCGGCGACACCGTGGCCGAATTGGTCGAAGGCGTCACCAAACTCGACAAGCTCGAATTCCAGAGTCGTCAGGAAGCCGCTGCGGAGAGTTTCCGCAAGATGCTGCTGGCGATGGCGCGCGATCTGCGCGTGATCCTGATCAAACTCGCCGACCGGCTGCACAACATGCGCACGCTCGGCGCGCAGAGCGTCGAGGCCCGCAGCCGTATCGCGCGCGAAACGCTGGAGATCTACGCGCCGATCGCGCAGCGCTTGGGCATGAACCTGATCAAGGCCGAGTTGCAGGATCTCGGTTTTCGCGCGATGTATCCGCGCCGCCACGCCATTCTGGCCAAGCGCATTCGTTCTCAGCCGCTGGTGCGTCGCGAAGCGTTGGCGAACATCGAAGCGCGTCTGGCGCAGCGTCTGACCAAGGAAAATCTGCAATTCCGCTTGGTCAGCCGTGTGAAATCGCCGTGGAGCATCTACACCAAGATGCGCGCGGAGGGCAAAAGCTTCGATCAAGTGATGGATGTCTTCGGTTTCCGCTTGATCGTGCGTTCGGTGCCGGAGTGCTATCACGCGCTCGGCGTCGCGCATTCGGTGTTCAAGCCGTTCGACGGCCGGTTCCGCGATTTCATCGCGATCCCCAAAGCCAACGGCTATCAATCCTTGCATACCGTGTTGTTCGGCCCGTACGGCTCGCCGATCGAAGTGCAGATTCGCACCGAGGAAATGGATTTGATCGCCGAACGCGGCATCGCCGCGCATTGGTCGTACAAGCACGGCGGCGGCGCACCGAACAGCGCGCAAAATCGCGCGCAATCGTGGGTCGCGAATCTGATCGAATCGCAGCGCTCCACCGGTTCTTCGCTGGAATTTCTCGAAAACGTCAAGATCGATCTGTTCCCCGACGAGGTCTATCTGTTCACGCCGAAGGGCGACATTCTCGCCTTGCCGCGCAATGCCACCGCGTTGGATTTCGCCTATGCCGTGCATACCGACGTCGGCAATCGTGCGGTCGCCGCGCGCGTCGACAAGAAGTTGGTGGGGCTGCGCACGCGTCTGACCAGTGGCCAGAACGTGGAGATCATCGTCGCGAAATCCGCGTCGCCGAAGACGCAGTGGTTGGAGTTCGTCGTCACCAGCAAGGCGCGTACCGCGATTCGTCATCAACTGAAGCAGCTCGAACATGAAGACGCGGTGCAATTGGGGCATCGCATGCTCGACCGCGCGCTGGAGGATTTGGGGACGTCGCTGGACCGCCTGCCGCAAACGCGCCTCGAAAGCTATCTTGCCGACCATCGCTATCCGCGTTTGGAAGCGATGCTGGCCGACATCGCGCTGGGCAATCGCATGCCGACTCAGGTCGCGCAGGTGCTGGCGCATCGCGTGCCGGATAAACCCAGCGTCGGCGAATCGGGCTTCGATGTGCGCCGTGGCGAGAAAATCCTGATCACCGGCGCCGAACGCGGCGTGGTGACGTTCGCGCAATGCTGCATGCCGATTCCCGGCGACGACATCATGGGCTATCACACCGCCGGCCGCGGCATCGTCGTCCATCGCAACGGTTGCGCGAACATCGCCGAATATCGCAAATCGCCCGAGCGCTGGGTCGCGATCGGCTGGGATCGCGAAGTCAGCGGCGATTTCCAGGTCGCGCTGCGCGTGGACGTGGACAACCGCCCGGGCGTGTTGGCGCAGGTCGCGGCAGCCATCGCGCAAGCCGATTCCAATATCGACGCGGTCGAATATCTCGATCGCGACAAAAGCATCGCGGTCATCCGCTTCGGCATCGAAGTCGGCGACCGCACCCATCTCGCGGACGTGATCCGTCGCGTGCGACGCTTGGGCGTCGTCCACGGCGTGCAGCGCATGTGATCGAATCTTCCCCGCAGGCGCGACCGAATCGACGCGCCCAGTGACCGCGCCCCGTGCGCATCGGAACCCGCAACGCCATGCCGACATACGAAGAGATCCAGAAACAGATCGCCGCGATCGAAGGCGGCAACCGTTTTTTGCCGCGGAAGGAAATCAGGGAGTTGCCCAGCGTTTTGGCCGCCGACGAGCGCGTGGAGCAACTCACGGCCGGCTTTTATAACGGCGGCCTCGGTTTGCTGGTGGCGACGAATCGCCGCTTGATCTTCGTCGACAAAGGCATGCTTTACGGACTGCGCGTCGAGGATTTTCACTACGACCGCATCAGTTCGATCCAGTACAAAACCGGCCTGTTGCTCGGCGAAATCACCATTTTCAGTTCGGGCAATCGCGCCGAAATCGGCCAAGTCGAAAAAAGCATGGTGCGGCAATTCGGCGAGTACGTGCGCGCGAAGATCGGCAACCCGACGCCGCGCCAACCCGCGCCGCCGGTTTCGGGCGCCGCTCCCGGCGCGCAGAACGCACCGAATACGCCGGGCACCGCGCCGCCGCCGCCATGGCCGGCCGCACCCGCGGCGCCGGGCGCCGACGACGCCATCATCTCGAAACTCGAACGTTTGGCCGCGCTGAAAGCACAAGGCATTCTGACCGAGCAGGAATTTCTCGATCAGAAGGCGCGGATATTGCGCGGTTGAGCGGGGCAAGCGAAACGGCCATGAGCGAGATCGATACCGCCGCCCTGCGGCAGGCGCTACGTTCTGAACTGGGCGAAGACAGATTCATGATCTTCGTCCGCGACAGTCATGGGTCGAGATTCAAGTGGTGGCAGGAAAAAGCCTGGGAGCGCTTCCTCGAGCGTTTCCCCCAATATCGCTGCGATCTGGATACGTTGCGCGCGATGTTGCGCTGGTGTCCGTTGCACGATATCGACTTGCGCGAGGACGAAGTCGAACTGTTTCACGGCTGTATGGATTTCGCTCGCGACTGGGAAATGGATGCGCGGCTTGCCTTTCCCTACGCCAGTTCCGGGCCGATTCCGACCCAGGGCCGCGAAACCGACGCCACGACGATCGAAGTGCTGTACTGCCCGCTGTGTCGCGAAGCCGAAGCGGCCTATCGCCAAGAGAATCGCGGCTGGGTCATCCCGAAAGCGTGGTTGGAGCGGCCGGTTCATGCGTGGACGATGACGGATATCATGCGAGACGATCTCGTGTCGATGGCGGTGCCGGATGCTCAAATCGAGGCGTTGATCACGCGGGCTCCGGATAAACCGGTCGCCGGCAAACTCGAAGCCTTTCTTGCCGATGTGCGTCCGAGCGACGAGATATGGCGATTCAAGAGTCCACCTCACACCTGGGCGAAGCTGTGCGGCCGCGCCGGATACGGCATCGTCCGCGATGGCCGCTGCGTCAAAATCGTCGTCACGATGCTCAATTGATGCGTTCGCTTCCGATCCGGCCCGTGTCTGCCTTACGACCGTATGACGAGCGCGATCGTGTTCTACACTAGACGCATTCGTAATCCCGGAGTTCGCCATGTCCCGCATCATCGTCAATTCCGCCGACGCCCCCGCAGCGATCGGTCCGTATTCGCAAGCGGTGCGCGTCGGCGATACCGTGTATTTCTCCGGGCAAGTGCCGCTCGATCCGAATTCCGGCCTCCTGGTGGAGGGCGATATTTCGGCGCAGGCGCGCCGCGCGTTCGAAAATCTCAAAGCCGTGTGCGAAGAAGCCGGCGGTTCGTTCGGCGACATCGTGCGCGTGGGTTTGTATCTGACCGACATGAGCGATTTCTCCGCGGTGAATGCGGTGATGGCGGATTATTTCCAAGCGCCGTATCCCGCGCGCTCGACCATCGAAGTCGCCGGTTTGCCGCGCGGCGCGCGTTTCGAGGTCGACGCCATCATGGTATTGCGTTGATCGTCAGTCGCGATGGTGCCGACGCGTCCGCCGCCTGCCGTCGCGCGTCGCGCTTCCGCAACGTCGCGCGCATCCGTTAAAGCGCTCGCGTCGGGCGATGCGGCGCGTGCCCCGCTGACCGCGCTCGGCGGCGTCGGCGAGAAAGTCGCGGAGAAACTCGCCGCGCGCGGATTGCTGACGCTGCAGGATTTATGGTTCTACTTGCCGCGGCAGTACGAAGATCGGACGCGCGTGGCGCCGATTCGCGGCTTGGTGCCGGGGCTCGCTGCGCAGATCGAAGGCCGCGTCGAAGCGGTGGAGCGCGGTTTTCGCTATCGACCGATGCTGCGCGTCGCGCTCGGCGACGATTCCGGCGCAACCATCGTGCTGCGTTTTTTCCACTTTCGCTCGCAGCAAGTCGCGCAGTTCGCGCCCGGTACGCGCGTGCGCGCCTACGGCACGCCGCGGCCCGGACAGTACGGGCTGGAAATCGTGCATCCGAGCTATCGCGTCTTGAGCGACCACGACGACGCCGGTTTGAGCGACCGACTCGATCCGATTTACCCGGCGATCGAAGGCGTCGGCCCGGCGGTGTTGCGCAAACTCATCGACCAAGCCTTGCAGCGCTTGCCCGACGAAGCCGCGCTGGAGCTGCTGCCGGCCGCGACGATGGCGAACGAGACCCTCTGTCAGGGCTTGCCTTCGCTGCGCGAAGCGCTGCTCACGCTGCATCGCCCGCCGCAGCACAGCGATTTGACGGCGCTGCAGGCCGGCAAACATCCCGCGCAACGCCGGCTGGCGATGGAAGAATTGTTGGCGCATCACTTGAGCCTGCGTCGCCAGCGCATCGCCGTGCAATCGCAAGCGGCGCCGGCGCTCACCGGCGCGCGCCTGGCGAAACGTTTGGAAGCCGCGCTGCCGTTCGCGTTGACCGCGGCGCAGCGCCGTGTGTTCGCGGAAATTCGCGGCGACTTGGCGAAACCCGTGCCGATGCTGCGCCTGGTGCAGGGCGATGTGGGCAGCGGCAAAACCGTGGTGGCGGCGTTGGCCGCGCTGGCGGCGATCGAGCAAGGCAAACAAGCCGCGTTGATGGCGCCGACCGAATTATTGGCCGAGCAGCATTTGAACAACGTGCGCGCGTGGCTGGAGCCGCTCGGCGTGCGCGTCGCGTGGTTGGCGGGCAAAGTCACCGGCCGCGCGCGTCGCGATGCGCTGGCCGAAGTGGCCGACGGCAGCGCGCAGTTCGTCGTCGGCACGCATGCGTTGATGCAGGAGGGCGTGATTTTCAAGGATTTGGCGCTGGCCATCGTCGATGAGCAGCATCGCTTCGGCGTGCATCAACGTTTGGCGTTGCGCGACAAAGGCCAAGCCGGCGGTGGCGTGCCGCATCAATTGGTGATGACCGCCACGCCCATTCCGCGCACCTTGGCGATGGCGGCGTACGCCGATTTGGACGTGTCCGCGATCGACGAACTACCGCCGGGTCGCACGCCCGTACAAACCGTGGTGTTGAGCGCCGAACGTCGGCCGGAATTGATCGAACGCATCCGCGCCGCCTGCGCGGAAGGCCGGCAAACGTATTGGGTGTGCACGCTGATCGACGAAAGCGACGAAGTCGTCGCGCAGGCGGCGCAAACCACGTTCGAGCAATTGTCGGTGGCGTTGCCCGAGTTGCGCGTGGGGTTCGTGCACGGGCGGATGAAACCCGCGCAAAAACAAACGACGATGCGCGCGTTCAAAGACGCCGAGATCGATTTACTGGTGGCGACGACGGTGATCGAAGTCGGCGTCGACGTGCCCAACGCGTCGCTGATGGTGGTCGAGAACGCGGAGCGCTTGGGGTTGGCGCAATTGCATCAATTGCGCGGGCGCGTCGGCCGCGGCAGCGCGGCCTCGAACTGCGTGCTGCTGTACCAGCCGCCGCTGTCGCAGATGGCGCGGCAGCGTTTGGCGACGATGCGCGAAACCAACGACGGCTTCGTGATCGCCGAAAAAGATTTGGAATTGCGCGGCCCCGGCGAATTGCTCGGCACGCGGCAAACGGGTTTGGCTGCGTTCCGTATCGCCGAACTCGTCCGCGATGCCGCCCTGCTGCCCACCGTGCAGCGCTTGGGCGAAGCCTTGTTGCGTGAGACGCCCGAAGCGGCTGAACGCATCACCGAACGCTGGATCGGTGGCGCCGCGCGTTACGCGAGCGCGTGAGACGCACTTGCTGATTCGTTCTCGCCGCGCGTTCGGCGCGCTTCGTCAGCAAGTCCCATTGCCGTTGCCTTCCTCAGGGTATGGGCAATACGCATCGTGCAGCGCCTGGATCACGCGATGCACCGGGCCGTCGGCGACCGAATAAAACACGTTCTGCGATTCGCGGCGCGTACGCACCAGCCCGCCGTCGCGCAACACGGCCAAATGCTGTGATAGCGCCGATTGGCTGAGTTCGATTTGCGCATTCAATTCGCCGACGGTCTTCTCGCCGTCGATCAAGATGCACATCACGCGCAGTCGCTGCGGGTTCGATATCGCTTTCAATAACTCCGCCGCTTCTTCCGCGCGGGCTTGCATCTGCGCGCCGAACGAGCGGTCGACGGTCTCCGAATCGTCTGCCGTCATACGCCGCCCTCCGCCTCGCCGCCGGTCTCGACCCAGTACACCCAGCCGCCGGCCAGCGACACCGGCCGATCGAAGCCCATGCGCTTGAGCGCTTCCGCCGCCAGCGCCGAGCGCCCGCCGGTACGGCAATAGAGGATCACGGCCTCGCGGCGATGCGAAAGGTGCGGATCGGCCTTCGCGTTCACCGCCGGATGGCCGTCCACTTGGAACTCCAACACCCCGCGGGGAATGTTCACCGCGCCGGGCAGATGACCTTCGGCGAATTCCTGAGGTTCGCGCACATCGATGACCGGCGTGCCGGAGGCCTGCAGCGCCCGCAGACGAGCGGGATCGATCTCTTCGATGACGGCCCGAGCCTGGGCGACGAGATCCTGGGCGGTGTAGGACATGGCGGGCTCCTGTGAAGTGGTTGACAGTGTACCAAACTCTAATTAAGATAACTCTAATTTAGATACTTCGCAATTAAATTGTTCGTAAGTCCACCTGGGAGGGTGCCATGAGCGATATCGTCGTGATAGGAGCGGGTTTGAGCGGGATGAGCGCGGCCTACGAGCTGCGCGAGTTTTTGGGTAAGGGCCATCGAATCGTGGTGGTCGGGGACAGCGAGCGGTTCAGCTTCACGCCGTCGAACCCGTGGGTCGCGGTGGGCTGGCGAAAACCCGACGACGTCACGCTGAAAGCCGGCGACTACCTCACCAAGAAAGGCATCGAATTCCGCGCCGACGGCGTGGGCAAGATCGACGCCGAAGCGAATCGGGTGGTGACCGGCGACGGCACCGAACTCGGCTACGACTATCTGTTGATCTGCACCGGCCCGAAGCTCGCCTTCGACGAAGTGCCGGGCAGCGGCCCGGACGGTGGCCATACTCAGTCGGTATGCACCACGCCGCACGCACAACATGCGTGGGAGGCGTACGAGGAATTCTTGAAGGCGCCCGGGCCGATCGTGGTGGGCGCGATGGCCGGCGCCAGTTGTTTCGGTCCCGCCTACGAATTCGCGATGATCCTCGACGCCGACCTGCGCAAGCGCAAATTGCGCGACAAAGTGCCGATGACCTTCGTCACCAGCGAACCTTATATCGGCCACATGGGTCTGGGCGGCGTCGGCGATTCCAAAGGTTTGATGGAATCGGAAATGCGCCAGCGCCACATCAAGTGGATCACCAACGCTCGGGTCAAGGAAGTCAGGCCCGGCGAGATGGTGGTTTCCGAATGCGACGATCAAGGACAGCCGGCCAAAGAACATACGTTGCCCTTCCTCTACTCAATGATGCTGCCGGCGTTCCGCGGCGTGGATGCGGTGGCGGGCGTCGAGGGCCTGTGCAATCCGCGCGGGTTCGTGATCGTCGATAAGCATCAACGCAGCCCGAAATTCCCGAAGATCTTCGCTGCGGGCGTGTGTGTGGCGATTCCGCCGGTGGAAGCGACGCCGATTCCGACCGGCGCACCGAAGACCGGCTTCATGATCGAATCGATGGTCACCACCATCGTGCGCAACATCAAGGCCGAACTGAAGGGCGAGCCGCCGACGTTCGAGGGCACCTGGAATGCGGTGTGCCTCGCCGACATGGGCGACACCGGCGCCGCTTTTGTCGCCTTGCCGCAGATCCCGCCGCGCAACGTGACGTGGACGAAAATCGGCAAGTGGGTGCATCTGGCCAAGATCGCGTTCGAGAAATACTTCCTCTACAAGATGCGCAACGGCACCAGCGAGCCGATCTACGAAAAATACGTGCTCAGCGCGCTCGGTATCGAACGCTTGAAGTGACGCGCGACGCGATGCCCGCTTCCTCCCCCAATGCGACGGCGCAGGCGCGCCGAGGAGTTTTCCATGAATCTCGACCGTGCCGTGATGGCGTTCGCGGGAACGATGATCTTCGTCAGTCTCGCCTTGACCCACTTCGTTTCGCCGTGGTGGTGGTTGTTCACGGCGTTCATCGGCCTCAATCTGTTGCAGGCCAGCGTCACCGGATTCTGCCCGGCGGCGATCGTTTTCAAGAAATTGGGGGTTTCCAGCGGATGCGCGTTCAAGTGAGTCGAGCTCATGTGAGTCATGCTCAAGCGAGTCAGGCCGTTCCTCAGCGGAACGCGCTGCGATGGGTCGCGGCATCGAGCGTCGCATTACTGCTGGCCGCGTGCGGCGGCGACGAGAAAACCGCGGCGTCGGCGCCGTTGCCCGCGCTCGAAACGACGGTGGTGTCGGCGAACGCCGCGGCGTCCGCGAGGCGTTGGGACGGCACCGTCGAAGCGGTGCGCGAAGCGGCGTTGTCGGCGCAAACCAGCGGCCGAGTCGCATCGGTGGCGGTGGACGTGAACGATCGCGTCGCCGCCGGGCAAGTGCTGCTCCGTTTGAGCGTGGTCGAACAACAAGCCGGCGTCGA
>JADZBF010000230.1 GCA_020852215.1 Lysobacter sp.
GAGCCGCCGAAGCATGAGGCCGCCGCATGATCGCCGCCGATCTTCCTCGCACGCTCGCGAATCCCTCGCAACCCCCGCGGCCCGCGCCGCGCATGTCCTTTCCGGAGTGGCCCAGGATGTCGACCCTTCGACGCATCGCCTCGCATACCGTTCGCTCCACGTTCGCGCTCGCGCTCTCGACGACGTTGGCGGTCGGTGCCGCCTACGCTGCCGGTGCCGTCGGCGCGAGCGACGACTACGCCTACCGCTGGCCCTTGAAGACCGAGGGCAATAACGTCGCATGGCAATTCGAACTCACGCCCGAGGTCTACGCGGCGCTGCGCGACCCGCAACTGCGCGATTTCGAAGTATTCAATGCCGACGGTCGCTCGGTGCCGGTGGCGCCGCTGCGCGATCTCAATCAGACGATGGCGCAGATGCAGTGGATGCAATGGTCGGGGGTGCCTACCTTCGAGTTGCCGCACGACGCCACGCAGGCCGCGGGCGATGTGTCGGTGCGCTTGGAGCGCGACAGCGCCGGTCAAGTGCGCGTGATCGAAGCCAACGTGCAGGGCGCGACCCAAACGAACGACGGATCGACGACTCAGCCGCCAGCGCCGTCGGCCATCGACTACGTGATCGACGCCAGCGGTTTGCGGCGCGAGTCGCAGACGGTCACGTTCGATCGCCTGGAGCTGGAATGGGCGATAGGCGATCGCGATCTGCGCACGCGTTTCGCGGTGGACGCCAGCGACGATCTGGAACACTGGCAGACCTTGGTGGACAGCGCGGCGGTGATGTCGCTGCGCCAGCAAGGCGCGACGCTCACCCGGCGCACGATCGATTTCCCGTCCACGTCGCTGCCGTATTTGCGTTTGCGTCAGCTCGACGGCGACGCGTTGCCCTCGCTGCAGGTCAAGCTGCGGCGGAATGATCCGGCGAATCCGACGTATTCGGACTTCGTCACCCGCGTCGCCGAGGCGCAATTCGCCGATAGCGAAGAAGACAGCCGTGGGCGCTGGTATCGCTATCGCTTGCCGGCGTCGCTGCCGGCGATCCAGTTGAGCGTCGCGCTCGCCACCGAAAACACGACCGCCGATGTCGAAGTCGAAGCATTGGTCGGCGAAGAGTGGCGGTTGGTGGGCAACCAAAGCGTCTTCCGGCTGCGTCAAGGCGAGTTGAAGATCGAGAACGAGGATCTCCCGCTCGGCAACGCCACCGTTGCGCGCGAATGGCGCCTGCGCACCGTTGCGCCGCTGGAAACGCCGCCGGAGTTGCGGGTCACGTATTTGCCGGACCGCTTCGTGTTTCTGGCGCAGGGCAAAGGCCCGTACACGCTGGCCGCCGGTAGTCGCGGCGCGAAGCGCACAGCGTTGCCGGTGGAACAGGCGCTCGCGCCGATGCGTAAGCATTTAGGCGCCGAATGGCAGCCGCCGGTCGCCACGCTGGGCGCGCGCGCGGTCGCGGGCGGCGACGCGGCATACGACGAACCGAAGACGCCGCCGAATTGGCGCGGCTGGTTGTTGTGGGTGTTGTTGATCGGCGGCGCGTTGATCGTCGCCGGCTTCGCGATGAGTTTGATCCGGCAAAAACCCGCGGTGGGTGGGGAATAAGCCGGACGTCATCGCCCCCGGTCGCAGGATGCGGCCGGGGGCGATCGTTTTTCGCGGGTCGCGATGCCGCCGATGCGCGGCCGCCGCGCTGGCGCCGAGTTCGCGCGGCTGGGACAATAACCGCCTTCGTCCCAGGAGCCCCCCATGGCCATCGTCCGCATGTCCGATCTCGATCTCGGCGGCAAACGCGTCCTCATTCGCCAAGACCTGAACGTACCTGTTTCGCATGAGCATGGCGCCGACGGCGTCGTGACCTCCGATCAGCGCATCGTCGCTTCGTTGCCTACGCTGAAACTCGCGCTGGAAAAAGGCGCGGCGGTGATGGTGATGTCGCACCTGGGGCGGCCGAAGGAAGGCGTGTGGAGCGAAGCCGATTCGCTCGCGCCGGTGGCGAAGCGCTTGGGCGAATTGATCGGTCGCGATGTGCCGTTGGTGAAGGATTGGGTGGACGGCGTGAGCGTCGAACCCGGGCAGTTGGTGCTGCTGGAAAACTGCCTCATGAATGTCGGCGAGGGCAAGGACGACGAAACGCTCTCGAAGAAATATGCCGCGCTGTGCGATGTGTTCGTGATGGACGCCTTCGGCACCGCGCACCGCGCGCAGGCCTCCACGCACGGCGCGATCAAATTCGCGAAACAGGCCGCGGGCGGTCCGCTGCTGATGGCCGAACTCGATGCGCTCGCGAAAGCCTTGCAGCATCCCGCGCGCCCGCTGCTCGCGATCGTCGCCGGCAGCAAGGTCAGCACCAAACTCGAACTGCTGTCCTCGCTGGTGTCGAAAGTCGATCAATTGATCGTCGGCGGCGGCATCGCCAACACCTTCATCGCCGCGATGGGTTATGGCGTGGGTAAATCGCTGGTCGAAAATGATTTGCTCGAGACCGCGAAACAGATCATGGCCGACGCCAAAGCGCGCGGCGCCGATATTCCGATTCCCAGCGATGTCGTCGTCGCACCCGCGTTCGCCGCCGATGCGCCCGCCACGGTCAAAGCCGTCGATGCGGTGACGGCCGACGATATGATTCTCGATATCGGCCCGCAAACCGCCGCGCGTTACGCCGAGCTGATCCAAAGCGCCGGCACCGTGGTGTGGAACGGCCCGGTCGGCGTATTCGAATTCGACGCCTTCGGCAAAGGCACCGAAACCTTGGCCCGCGCCATCGCGCGCAGCGATGCGTTCTCCATCGCCGGCGGCGGCGACACGCTGGCGGCCGTGGACAAATACGGCATCGAAGACGAGGTCTCGTACATCTCCACCGGCGGCGGCGCGTTCCTGGAATTCCTCGAAGGCAAGACGTTGCCGGCGGTGGCGGCGTTGGAAGCGCGGGCGGCTTGATGTGAAATTCGCGCATATCGTTGCATTGATCTGTTTTCTGGCGGCGATGGCGCTGTATGCGTTGTCCTCGATACCCGGTGCGTTCGCGCTCGGCCTTCTCGGGGCGTGTTTCGAAGTCGTCGGTTGGTCGGCGTATTGGTCCGCTCAACGATCGATGCGGTCTGGCGACCATGCGATCGTAATCGAATGAGAACCTTGTTCTTCGACCTCGACGGCACCCTGATCGACTCCGCGGTCGGCATCACCCGCTGCGTGGCATATGCGCTGGAAGGCCTGAGTCATCCGGGCGTCCCCGACGACGCATTGCGTGCGTGGATCGGCCCCGCGTTGCGCGTCAGCTTCGGTGCGCTGTTCGCCGATTCGAACGATGTCGAACGCGCGGTCGCGTTGTATCGCGAGCGTTACGACACCGAAGGCTGGGCCGAACACAGCGTCTATGCCGGCATCGGCGACGCGGTGCGCGACTTGCGCGACGACGGTTATCGC
>JADZBF010000231.1 GCA_020852215.1 Lysobacter sp.
ACCGCGTTTTTCGCCCTCTCTCGACAACCACGGCCCCGAACATGCGCCTCACGACCCGCTTCGCCCTGATCGCCTCGCTCTCGCTCTTCGGCGCGTTCGCATTCGCGCAGGACAAACCGGGCGCCGCCGGCGGCGATCCGATATCGACACCCACCACGACGACCGCCACCACGACAGCAGCCACCACGACGGCAGTCGAGTCGAGCGACGCGCGGCTCGCGTCGCCCCGCGTTCGTTTGATCGGCCAATGGGAGGAGTATTCGCCGTCGCGCAATTTCGTCGATTTCTACGAAGACGGCCGCGTCGCGGTGTATCTGAAACGAGGCGAAATCGGCGATCTGAAAACGCTCGACGGCACCTGGAGCATCGACGACGAACAGCAACTGCGCGTCGATTTCACCGTCAACGGCCAAACCTTCGGCCGCATCGCCGGATTGCGCTTCGAAAAGGACGAGATGCTGCTGCAGGAACTCGATGCGACGGACCAGATCACCCGACATCGCCGTCGCGAAGGCGCGCTGCCGGAAGACTATCGCTGGTAAGCGCGCGGATGTAACCCGCGCTGTTGTAGGAGCGCCGGAAGGCGCGACTGAAGCTTTTGTCGCGACCCGGCGTTTGTGGGAGCGCCGGAAGGCGCGACTAAAGCTTTGTTTCGCGCTGACGCGCGACCTACTTTTCTTTGCTCGTGCAAAGAAAAGTAGGCAAAAGAAACACTTTTCCCCGACAAAGCACTCTTATTGCTGTATTTCTATCTGGATTTTTTGATTCACCATCCATGGCGAATCGAAAAACGGCGCACATCCTGTGCGCCGCCCGATGGGTCTCCGATCACAACTTTCCGACTCGCATCCGCAGTGACATGAAATGCGATCTTAGGGCCAGGCTAGCGCAGCATTTTTATGCTACGGCGCATGTGCCGCTACCGAGCTAACCAAAGAGCGCGAAACCAAGTTGAGGGGTTCAAACCAATTTTTCGAGAAAGTGGCAAGAGGAACCGAAGCTAAGAAGCCGTGTAATGTTTTCAGCAAACAGCCTACAAAATTAAAGCAATATTTATATCCGGCCTGCGGCTCTAGAATCCGATGATGTCTTTGTCCTTATCTAATTTTGGAAAATTGACAAAAAGTTCAATTCTGAACCGATCCTGCGAAAGCACATCTGCTGGGATTTGCTTTACAGACTCAATCAAACGGATTTCAGAGCTGGGGAGAAAATCAGAAAACTTCGAAAATGCTTCAGAAACTGCAGCCTCGATTTCTTTAATAGAGGCATTTTTGATGCTTTTTTGTTCGGCATTCATTCTTATTCCTCCGCATGAATAGATGACATAGTGTTCTCAGCTACTCAAAACTCCCCACCGAGTCGTAAGCCAGATTATCGAAACGCGTGTATTCGCCGAAGAATTTGAGTTTGAACGAGCCGGTCGGGCCGTTACGTTGTTTGCCGATGATGATTTCGGCGAGGCCTTTGTCGGGCGAGTTCTCTTTGTTGTAGTAATCGTCGCGGTAGATGAAGACGATCATGTCGGCGTCCTGCTCGATGGCGCCGGATTCGCGCAGGTCGGCCATGACCGGGCGTTTGTCGGTGCGGGTTTCCAGCGAGCGGTTGAGCTGCGAGAGCGCGATCACCGGCACGTTGAGTTCTTTCGCCAGACTTTTCAGCGAGCGCGAGATTTCCGAGATTTCGGTCGCGCGGTTTTCGCTGTTGCCGGGCACCGCCATCAACTGCAGATAGTCGATGACGATCAGTCCGAGGCCGTGTTCGCGTTTGAGGCGTCGCGCTTTCGCGCGCAGGCCCTCGGGCGACAAGGCCGGGGTATCGTCGATGAAGATCTTGGTTTCCTTCAGCAGCCGGATCGCGCTGCTGACGCGGCTCCAATCCTCGTCTTCCAACTGGCCGGTGCGCAGCCGGGTCGCGTTGATGCGACCGACCGACGAGATCAAACGCAGCGCCAACTGCGAGGACGACATTTCCATCGAAAACACCGCGACCGGCTTGCGGGTTTTCATCGCGCCATACTCGGCGATGTTCAATGCGAACGTGGTTTTGCCCATCGCCGGGCGCGCGGCCAGAATCACCAGATCGGTCGGCTGCAGGCCCGCGGTCATTTCGTCGAATTCGGTGTAGCCCGTGGACATCCCGGTGATGCTGCCGCCGCTTTGGAAGCGCGTCTGCAGCACGTCGAAAGCCTCGGCCATGGCCTTGTTGATCGCGACGAAATCGGTGCGGCCCTCGGCGCGCGCTTCGGAGATCGCGAACACCTCCTGCTCGGCTTTGGCGAGAATTTCGTCGCTATCGCGCCCGTCGGGCTGAAAGCTGTCGTTGACGATCGCGGTGCCGGCGTCGATCAACTGCCGCAGGATGGCCTTGTCGCGGACGATCTCGGCATAGGCCGTGATATTGGCCGCGGACGGCGTGGTGCTGGCCAGTTCGACCAGATACGCGCCGCCCGCCACTTGTTCGGATAACCCCTGCGATTCGAACCACTCGCCCAGCGTCACCGCGTCGTAAGGCCGGCTTTTCTCCGCCAACTCGCGGATGGCGCGAAAAATCAGCAAATGGTCGCGGCGATAGAAATCCTGCTCGTTCAAACGATCGGCGATGCGATCGTAGGCGTCGGGGGCCAGCATCAGGCCGCCCAGCACCGCCTGCTCGGCTTCGATCGATTGCGGCGGCACCCGCAATTGTTCGATCCGGCTATCGGTGCGCGGGTCTTGGCGGCGTTCGCCGTATGCGTTGGAGCGGTAGGCCATCGGAAAGGAATGCTCTTGAGGACGTTGCACGGGTGATTCGACCATCCTAGGCCCTTCAGCTGTGGGCACGCGATGTAACAAGCTGTGGATAAGTCGACTTAATTAGCTCGTGGCGGTCTCACACCCTGCGAAAGGACCGCTCTTGGCATTGCCGACAGATGCCCGTGAATGCAACCAGACCCAACGGGCGGCGGGCAGGACGCCCGCCGTTTTTCGATTCGCCAGGGATGGCGAATGGAAAAATCCCAGTAGAAATAAAGCTTTAGGATTGCTTTGTCGGGGAAGGTGCTTTCTTTTGCCTACTTTTCTTTGCACAAGCAAAGAAAAGTAGGTCGCGCGCGAGCGCGAAAGCTTCAATATCTTTTGCACAAAATGATTTGCATTGCGAAAAACGAAACGGGCGCCTTGCGGCGCCCGTTCGCGTGAAACGTGAGAAGCGAAAGCTTAGGCCGCTTCCGGCTCGATCACGACCTTGACCGGCACTTCGACGTCGGCGTGCAGGTGGATCAGCACTTCGAATTCACCGATGTGGCGCAGCGGGCCTTCGCCCATCACCACTTCCGACTTGCCGACCTTGTGGCCGTTGGCGGTCAGGGCTTCGGCGATATCGCGCGGACCGACCGAGCCGTACAACTTGCCTTCGGTCGACGCGTTGGCGCGGAGGGTCACGCTGACACCTTCCAAGCCGGCGCGGCGGCTTTCGGCGTCGTCGCTCTGCGCCTTGGCCTTGGCTTCGTACTCGGCGCGCTTGGCTTCGAACGTCGCGATGTTGGCGGCGGTGGCCGGCACGGCCTTGCCCTGCGGCACAAGGAAATTACGGCCGTAACCGGGCTTGACGTTGACCTTGTCGCCGAGGCCGCCGAGGTTCACGACTTTTTGCAGAAGAATCAGTTCCATGAGTAACTCCGTATTCGTTAGCGAGCCGATGTGGATGAAGGCCCGCAACTGATGGCTGTCCGAATGACAGGCGGATGTCGTTCCGAGCGTATGCGCGGAACCCGCGTTCGATGATCGAACGACAGGCCCCTCGCCCGGGCCTCGCCCAGGCTCGGGACGAGCAGGTTCAGACGTTGTGGTTGTCCGTGTACGGGATCAACGCGAGGAAACGGGCGCGCTTGACGGCGATGGCCAACTGGCGCTGGTAGCGCGACTTGGTGCCGGTGATGCGGCTCGGCACGATTTTGCCGTTCTCGGTGAGGTTCTGGCGCAGGGTGTTGAGATCCTTGTAGTCGATCTCTTTCACGCCTTCGGCGGTGAATTTGCAGAACTTACGGCGGCGGAAGAATTTGGACATGGTCGGCCTCCTCAGGCTTCGGCTTCGGCGGTGTCGTCGACGTCGGCGGTGCCGATCGCGGTCTCGTCGTCGTCGCGGCGACGGCGATCGCTCTTCTCGGCCTTATCCTTGTCGTCCTTGTTCTTCATGATCAGGGACTGCTCGGTTTCCGGGCCGTCGCGCTTGACGACCAGGTGACGCAGCACCGCATCGTTGAAGCGGAAGGTATCGACCAACTCGTTGAGAACGGCGAGATCGGTCTCGATGTTCATCATCACGTAGTGGGCTTTGACCAGGTTCTGGATCGGATACGCGAGCTGGCGGCGGCCCCAATCTTCGAGGCGGTGGAGCTTGCCGTTGCCGCCTTCGACCAGCGTCTTGTAACGCTCGATCATGGCCGGCACCTGCTCGCTCTGGTCCGGATGGACCAGGAACACGATTTCGTAGTGACGCATGGTGGTGTCCTTGTGGATGTCGGCGGGGCGGGATTGCCCGGGCCGATAGCTCCCCGAACGCGAATCGGACATTCGAAACATCCGACGCCAAAACGGTGGAGCAAGGTCTCCCGCAGGCACGGGGCCGAAAGCGCACGGCCGAAACGGGAGCCAGAAAGTATGGCAGGTTCAATAGGTTACGCGCAAATTGCCGGGAATCGGGAATGGGGAATGGGGAATCGATGAAGCGAGCGAGGCCGTCGTTGGGCGACGGCCCGCGTAAGAAAGCGTTCGAATAAAATCGCTTATCTATTTGAATTTATTTGATTAAATTCGGATTTTATCGATTTCCCGGCTGCGTACCGGTAGTTGAGGACTCCCGTGCCATGAGCCAGTCTTCGATGTGCCGCTCCAGGGTTTCCAGCGGCACTGAGCCGGTTTCCAGCACGGCGTCGTTGAAATCGCGCAGATCGAAGTTCGGCCCCAGGCGTTTAGCCGCCCGTTCCCGCAGCTCGGAAATCTTCAACTGGCCGATCTTGTAGGCCAGCGCCTGCCCCGGCGTGCCGATGTAGCGGTCGATTTCGTTGACGATGTCCTGATCGGTCTTCGGCGCATTGGCCTTGAAGTAAGCGATGGCGCGCTCGCGGCTCCAGCCTTTCGCGTGCATGCCGGTGTCCACCACCAACCGCACCGCGCGCCACATGTCGTAGGCGAGTTGGCCCATGCGGTCGTACGGGTCGTCGTACAGGCCCATGTCGTAGCCCAAACGTTCGGCGTAGAGGCCCCAGCCTTCGCTGTAGGCGACGAAATAGGCGGTCCGGCGGAACATTGGCGCATCCGGCAATTCCAGGCCGCGGGCGAATTGGAAATGATGCCCGGGCACCGCTTCGTGCAGCGACAGCGGAATCATTTCCCAGATCGGCCGGGTCTCGGGTTTGTAGAGATTGACGTAGTAGTAGCCGGCACGGCTGTTGTCGGATGCGCCTTGCTGGTAGTAAGCGGTGGTGGTGTCCGGCGCGATGGTGTCGGGAATCGGCCGCACGCCGTACGGCTGGCGCGGGATGGTGCGGAAGACTTTCACCAATTCCGGATCGATGCGCTTGGCCACCGCGCGATACGCCTGCAACAAGGCGTCCGGCGTTTTGTGGAAGTACTTCGGATCGGTGCGCAAATGGGCGAAGAACGCATCGAGATCGCCCTCGAAACCGACTTCGGTTTTGATCTTCTCCATCTCCGC
>JADZBF010000232.1 GCA_020852215.1 Lysobacter sp.
CAAAACGTCTCTGTGCAGATGATCCGCGATCTCAAAGGCGTGCTTGATCGAGAAAAGGCCGCGATCGGTTTGTTCGTCACACTGGTGCCGCCGACCAAACCGATGCTGGCCGAGGCCGCTTCTGCGGGTCACTACGAATCACCGCATCACGGCGACTTTCCTAAATTGCAAATACTCACGATCGAAGAGTTATTGGCAGGCAAGAAGCCGCAGTATCCGGATATGAGTTACGGCGATCAGACGATCAAGAAAGCCAAGCTTCACGTCAAAGATTCGGAGCAGAAAGGATTGTTTGGATAAAGCGCGGCCCCACGACGCGCTCCGCAATCGGACGTCGTGCGATGTCGGGGTTCGCTGCGCTCACCTCAACCTACGCGGCGATCGATGCGGTGAGGCTTATCCGCCCAGCGACACTTCCGTCAGGGTGATGGCGAAGAATTCCACTTTTCCGCAACCGGCGCCGGAGCAGGCGTAGACGTCGAAGGACTCGCGGTTGATCAACAGTTCGCCGATGTTGCCGTAGATCAGGCCCGGCAGGCGGCTGCCTTCGTGGAAGCGCATGCGGCCGAGGGTGCGCATGGGGGCGCCGCAGCGCAGGCAGGCGATTTCGCGCGGTTCGGCTTCGCCGTCGTCCGTCATCCGCAAGTCGTCGGCGACGAACGCGGGGTCTTTCGGGCCGCCATCGAGCTTCGCGCCGCAATTCCAGCAGACACCGAAATCCGAATCGTTGTCTTCGCCGCAGCTCGCGCAGTTCCAGATCGCCATCGGCCATCCCCTCGGGTAGTGCATCAGCTTAGCCTTTGCTCGACGCGAAAGCCGCGAATCGCACTGCAGAAGCGAACCGATCCGGGATGGCGATCCCAGAATGGCTACGTATCGCGTTTTACGCGTATTGCGGGGCGAGGCCTCCAACGGGTTGTTTAAAACGATCTTCCAGATCGTTTTTAAAATCGCGGGTCCGGCACATGTCCGGACCCGCTCCCGATGAATCAATCGCTTACGCGCTCGCCCCATCGTTGCAGCCATCCTTGGCCGCGGTAGCGGGCTGCTTTTCAACAGCCCGCTACCGCGCGAGTCGCCCGGGGCGAACTGCTGCATCGCAACAGAAATCCTATTCACCCGCAGCGGCGGGGCGACGGGCTATGCTGCGGCACCGCCGATTGGGGATCGTCCATGCTGCCGATGCAACAACGCCTGTCGTTGCCGTTCCTGATGCTGCTCAGTCTGCCGTCCACGGCGATGGGCTTCGCGCTGGCGGTGCAGATTTCGGCCTTGAGTTGGTTGCTGTCGACGAAATACGGGCTGGAGATCCACGACATCGGCCTGGTGTGGGCCGCGGGGCCGCTGGCCGGCATTCTGGGCCAGGTCATCATCGGCATCATCAGCGACAACATCTGGTTCTGGGGCGGTCGGCGGCGGCCGTTCATTCTGGTCGGCGGCGTGCTGACCGCGCTGATGCTGTTGGCGCTGCCGTCGATCGGCGCGATCGACAAGGCGTTGGGGTTCGACGCGATTCTCGGCGTCGCCATCACCGTGGCGATGGCGCTCGATCTGTCGATCAACATCAGCTTCAATCCCACGCGATCGATTATTTCCGACGTGACGCCCGAAGGGCCGACGCGCACGGCGGGCTACACCTGGATGCAGACGGTCTCCGGCACGTTCGGCGTGTTGGCGTACGCGATCGGCGCGGTGTGGGGCAATATCGCATTGATCTATTTCGGCGCCGGCTTGGTGTTGGTGTTCTCGATCGTACCGGCGCTGTTGGTGGAAGAACCGCGCGCCTTGCCGCATACCGAGATCGGTGCGCCTACCGAAAAACTCTCCGCCGGTACGATTCTGATGCTGATGCGACCGCTGTGGGCGTTCGCTGTCTACGCGTTGATCGCGATGGGCCTGAAGATCGCCGGGTACAAAACGCATAGCTTGTGGTTGGAAGCGGTGTTCGGCGTGTTGACGTTGTTGTTGATCGCGCATGCGTTGACCGAAAAGCAGACGCTCGACGGCCGCGAAGACATCGGCGGCTTCCGCAAAATCCTGGCGGCGCATGCGATCAGTTGGTTCGGCATGCAAAGCCTGTTCGTGTACATGATCGGGTTCGTGCAGCAGCGCTTTCCGGATTTGAATGCCGACGACACCGGCAAACTCATGTCCTTCAGTTTCCTCACGCTGAATGCGGTGGCGGCGTTGGCGCCGGCGTTGGTGTTGAATCCGTTGGCGCAGCGTCTTCGCGAAGTGCGCGTGCACGCGCTGAGTCTGGCGACGATGGCTGTCGGTTTCGGCCTGGTCTATTGGCTCGGCTACAGCGCGCCGATGGTGTACCTCGGCATGGCGGTGATGGGGCTGGGCTGGGGCGCGATCGTCAGCTTGCCGTTCGCGGTGTTCTCGCAGATGGTGTCGCCCGCGCGCATCGGCCTGTACATGGGCGTGTTCAATCTCAGCGTGGTGCTGCCGCAGTTGGCGGTGAGCCTAGGCGTGGGCTATCTGCTGTCGCAGCTCGAAAACAAAGCGCTGGTGTTCGTCATCGGCGGCGCTTGCATGGCCCTGTCGGCGCTGGCGTGGTTGGCGGTGAAGCAGGGCGTTCGCGGCACCGCGGCGGCGGCTGCGAACGCGACGCATTGACGCGCGTCGCGCGCATACGGGTCGGCGCGTTTCGCGCATTCCGCAGCCAATGTCGCGCTATGCCCGCGCGAATGTGAATCCAATTTGATATTTCGCCGCAATATAAGCGGCGAATGGGATTTTTCACGTCCGAAACGTCGCCACCTGAGACGACGACGGATACACTTTGCGCTTCGACACGCCGCTTCCGATCGCGGTGGGCGCAAGGTATTCAGGGGATTGTGATGATGTCGTTTTCGCCATTTCGGCTGCGTTTGGCAGCGTTCGGTCGCGCGCGGATGTTCTCATGCGGACCATGTCCAGAAGCGTTCGCTCGATCGCCTCGATCCATCGAACTTCCAGAGGTCGTCATGAGCCAGTCGTTCGCGTTATCGCGTCGTTCGCGCTTCGCTGCTGTGTTCTTCGGCGGCGCGATGTTATTGAGCGGGATGTCGGCGCTCGCGCCCTCCGAAGCGCGGGCCGCCATCACCGGCGTCGCGGCGCCGGAGGCTACGCTCGATGCCGGCGAATTTCGCACCTGCGCGCTGCGCGAAAACGCGACGCTGATGTGTTGGGGCGACGCGAATTACGGCGACTACGAGCCGCCGGCCGGCCGCTATATCGCGGTCAGCGTGGGCGTCGATCACGCCTGCGCGCTGCGACCGAGTGGACAGGCGGTGTGCTGGGGCGATTCCGGTTCGATCGCTACGCCGCCGCCCGCGGGTTCGTATTTCGCGATCGAGGCGGGCAACGCCGAAAGTTGCGCCCTGCGCACCGATGGCCAATTGCGCTGCTGGGGCGGCACCTTGGCCGAGGCCGCGCCGACGACCGGACGCTATCTCGACCTCGCGCTTTACAACGGTCGCGCCTGTGCGATCCGCAGCGACGGTGCCTTGCAGTGTTGGCAAGCCGCGGGTATCGCCGGTTTGGGCGCGCCGCCGAGCGGGCGTTTCCTCGATGTCGGGCTCGGACAAAGCCATGCGTGCGCCTTGCGCAGCGATGGCCAGACCCTGTGTTGGGGCTCGAACGCGCAAGGCCAAACCGCGGTGCCCGCCGCGACGACGTTCGTCGCGCTCAGCGTGGGCTACCAACACAATTGCGGCGTGCGCGAAAACGGCACGCTGGTGTGTTGGGGCGCGAATCCCATGGGGCAATTGACGGTTCCAGCCGGACGTTACACCGCGTTGACGGTCGGGCGCGGCCACGCCTGCGCACGCGATGATGAAGGCACGATTCGCTGTTGGGGCGACGATGGCCTGGGCATGGGCGCATTGGGCGCGCTGACCACCGGGTTCGATCATGTATTCGCCGGCCCGGGGCTCGCTTGCGGTTTGACCTTCTTGCACGACATCGGTTGCGTCGGCGACACGACGGCGATGACACCGCCGGTGCAGCGGTATCGGGATCTGAGTTTCGGTACGACCGCCGCTTGCGGCGCGCTGCTCGACGGCCGCATGGAATGCTGGGGGCAATCGTTGGGCGCATTGCCGCAGGACGAGCGCTTCCAGGATGTGGCTGTCGGCCAAGCGCATGCTTGCGCGCTACGCATAAGCGACGGCACCGCGGTGTGTTGGGGCGATAACAGCGATGGCCAAGCGACGCCCCCGACCGATGCGTTCAGCGCGATCGTCAGCGGCGATCGCTTCAGTTGCGGCATCGTCACCGACACCGGTCGCGTGGTGTGCTGGGGGCAAGGCCCTGCGGTGGACGATGTCCCGCAGGATCAGTATTTCTACAGCATCCATGCCTACGGCGCGAACATCTGCGGTTTCGCCGGAGGCGCCTACAAATTTTGCTGGGGCGCCGACGCTGCGTTGCTGCAACCGCCGACGACGATCCTCAACAATCTGGTCGTCGGCGCGCGCCATGCTTGCGCGGTCGATCTCAATGCCGGCGGACGCATCGAGTGTTGGGGCGATAACAGCCAGGGTCAGTTGCAAGCGCCCACGGACAGTGGGTACTACCGCCTCGACGCTTACGGCGACATGACATGCGCCCACAAAAGCTCGGGTCTGCGCTGCTGGGGTGCGCAGACGCTCTCGCGCGGCAACCTGGGTTCTCGCATGGCGCCGGTCGGTATCGCCGCTGGCGATGCGCATACCTGCACCGTGCGCGGCGATCGCGGCGTCGGTTGCTGGGGCGACAATGCGTTCGCGCAGAAAAACGCGCCGGTGCATCGCGCGCAATCGATCAGTGCGAACGCGGACCACACCTGCACACAGCGCGCGGGCGAAGGCGCGCGGTGTTGGGGCGATAATCTGCACGACGGCTCGACGCCGCCGACCGCGCCGCTGCGCACGTTGGATATCGGCCAGTTCAACGGCTGCGGTGTCACCGCGACCGGCAGCGCAACGTGCTGGGGTTGGAACGTCAACGCGCAAAGTACGCCGCCTGCCGATCTGTTCCGTCGCGTGGCGACAGGCTTGAACCACAGTTGCGGCGTCCGCGATGACGGCACGCTGGCGTGCTGGGGCTACAACGCCGACGGGCAGTCGGCGCCGCCCACAGGCACGTACGCTGCGGTGGATGTGGGCGAGCGGCATAGCTGCGCGCTGACGGAGGCCGGCACGCCGACGTGTTGGGGCTTGAACACGGAAGGGCAAACGACGCCACCGGACCTGGCCGGCGCGACGTATCGCGCGCTGGCGGTGGGCGCATTCCACAACTGCGGCATCTTGAGCCACGGTGGGATCGCGTGCTGGGGTCGCAACACGAACGGACAATCGACGCCGCCGGACGAAGGGCAGTACTTGTCGATCGCGGCGGGCACGGCGCACACCTGCGCGATTCGCGACGATGGCGCGCGGGTGTGTTGGGGCGCGAACGAGAGCGGACAGGCGCCGCAGCCGACGCTCGGCCCCGCGACCTTGCCGACGATTCGTAACGAGGAACCCTTGGCGATCGATTTCCGGCTCGAAGGCGGCGGCGGCTATACGCCAGTGAGCGTCAGATACCAGGTGGCGAGCGGCAAGGTGCCGTACGGCACGTATTTCAATGCGGCAGGACAACTGCGTGGGACGCCTGCGGACAATCCCGGCGACTACACGCTCACCATGGAAGCGATCGACGAGAACGGCTTCGTCGCGACGCGCACCTACGCCTATACCTTGTTGCAGGCAACGGATACGACGCCGCCCACGATCCTCGCCCATGTGAACGGCAGTGAGCCGCAGACCGAGTGGTACAACACGAATCTGCAATTGCAGTGGCAAGTGAGCGATAGCGAAACCGCTTACACCGTACAGAGCGGCTGTTCAACGGTCTCGATCACGCAAGACGCCGATCTGGCGTCGTTCGACTGCAGCGCTTCCAGCGAAGGCGGAACGGCGACGCGCTCGATCCTTCTCGGGCGCGATACGGTCGCGCCGGACACGCGTTTCGTGAGTACGCCTCCGCCGGTGTTCTACACCAACCTGCCGTACAACGACATCACCTTCGAGTTCGCCCCGCAGGGCAGCGATCGTTCCGGTGTCGAGAGTTATCAGTGCAGCTTCTACGGCACCGAAGGCTCGTATGGTGGTTGCGGTCCCGTCTTCACCCAAAGCTATCCCATTCAAGAAGCGCCCCATCAGTTGTGGGTACGCGCCGTCGATCGAGCCGGCAATGTCGATCCAACGCCTGCGACCTATGCATGGTATGTGCGTCGGGATACGACGCCACCGGCCGTCGTGCCGATCTTGACGGGCACCTTGGGCGATAACGGCTGGTATCGCAGCGACGTCGGTCTGACATGGTCGATCAGCGAGCCGGAAACGACCGTGACCCAAACCAGCGGCTGCGACGATCGATCGGTCGTCGCCGACACCACGGGCGTGTCCTTCCTGTGCAGCGCTTACAGCAGCGCGGGCGAAGGCGTCGGCTTCACCACCATCCGCCGCGATACGGTCGCGCCGACGGTGCTCGCGAGCCTGAGCGCGGCGCCCAACGCCGCGGGTTGGTATCGCCAGAACGTCACCGCGTCCTATGCGTGCACCGATGTCACGTCGGGTTTGGCGGCAGCGTGCCCGGCGAGCGAAACCGTTACGCAAGAAGGCGTGGGCATTGCGGTGTCGGCGAAGACCGTGCGCGATATGGCCGGAAACGCCACCACCGTCGCTGGATTTTCGATCAATCTCGACAAGACCGCGCCGCTGGTATCGACCGAGCCCAGAACGCCCATGAACGAGTACGGCTGGTTCCGCGACGATGTAACGATCGATTTCACCTGCTTCGAGACGTTGTCGGGACTCAGCGCGCCGTGTCCAGCGCCGTACACCTTTACTCAGGAAGGCCGCGACCTGTCATATCAAGTGCTGGTCAGCGACAACGCCGGCAATCAAGTGCTGGCCGGACGTCTGCTTTCGATCGACCGAACCGCGCCGACGATCGTGGCGTCCGCGACGAGCGCGCCGAACGCGGCGGGCTGGTATCGCACCAATGTCGGCGTGGCGTTCGCCTGCAGCGATGCGCTGTCCGGGATCAACGTTTGTCCGTTCGCGCAAACGCTGAGCCAGGAAGGGGCGGCGGTGTCGTCTTCCGCGCAAACGACCATGGACTACGCCAGCAACGTCAGCGCGCCGAGCAACGTGGTGACGGTGAAGATCGACAAGACCGCGCCGACGTTGAACGTCGCGATGCCGCCGGCGACGGTGCTTTTGAACGCGACGCACGACTTCCAACTCGATGCTGTCGATGCGCTGTCGGGCATCGCCGCGCAAAGTTGCAGCGGATTCGTTACCGCCAGCATCGGGACACGCACGGCCACATGCGTCGCGACCGATCGCGCTGGGAATCAGGCCTCGCGCACGGCGACCTACAAAGTGGTGTACGGCTACGCGGCCTTGTCGGCGCCGTTGACGGATCCGAACCAGGTGTACGTGGTGGCGGCGCCGCGCTCGGTGCCGTTCGAGTGGCGGTTGTTCGATGCGAACGGCGCGGCGGTGACGAACGCGACGTTGACGCAAACGACGGCGACGGACGTGACGTGTCCGGACACGGGCATGAATTTGCCGACGCCGCCTGCGGGCGAGACGAGCGGCTTCGCCCACCTGGGCGACGGCGTGTATCGGCGCAATTGGTGGATCAACTACACGGTGACGGGCTGCGTGCGGTTGGAGGTGACGTTGAACGACGGCAGCGTGCGCAGTGGCTTGATTCGCGTGGTGCCGAAGGCGATGCGCACGGGCGGGAATTACCCGGTGTCGCGTCCGTCGTCGGCGCCGACGAGCAACGCAGCGCCGTCGCGCCCGGTGCAGACCACGCCCGCGCCGGTGCCGTCGACGCGCAATCGCGGACCGGTGAATCCACGGCGCCCGGATCTGCAGAAGCGCAAGAAGAAATGAGCGAACGGCGAACGCGGGGCTGATCCTCGCGTTCGCCGTTCGGCATGCCGCCGAGCGATGCACCGAAGTTCGGCGGCGACCTCGAAGGTATAAGGCGCATCGCGCGGAATCCTCGCGACGGAATCCTCGCGCATGCGCGTGCGGTTTCGATAACGACGCGACTCAACGGCAGTCGGACGCCGGCTCGCTGTCGATTTCGTGAACACGGCCGTTGCGAATATCGATTTTCGCGCAGTCGCCAACGGCTAAGCGACCTTCCGTTTCGTCGAATTCCGTCGCGCGATCCGCGACGACGCGGCGCGACCCGATGACCCATTCGCCGAGCCGGCCTTCGGGCATCGATCGAACGATACCGTAGTAACGTTCGCGGCCGCCTTCGTCGCGGCCACCTTCGTCGCGACCGGATTTTCTGGCGTACGCGCTGCCGACGAAGAGCGCCAACACGCACGTCGCGGCGGCGATGCGGACGAAAAAAACGGAGTGGGGCAAGGCACGTGCGTTCATGGCGGCGTCTCGTCGATCGAATCGATGTCGTGGCCCCTGTTCCGCAAGGTGTAGCCCTCGCTCGCTGAATCCGCTGTGACCACGACCCTTATGCGGATTCGGGCGTTTCCGGTTTCGCTGCTTCCGGGCTGACCTTCTCGATGGTGTGCCGCAATTCGCGGCCCAGAATCGTCTTGGCGTCTTTCGCCCAGACTTCGAGCCGGCGGTCGTAGACGAGTTTCGCGTTTTCGTCGGCCCAGACCAGTTTGAGTTCGCGCAGTTTCTGGATGAAGCCGCGGAACAGGCTCTTGTCGAAGAATTCCGGCGCGGCCGGCGCGTAGAGCAAGCTCAATCGCTGCGCGGCGAGATGGCAGAGGCTTTCGAGTTCGCCCGCGCCCAGCGCGCCCGGGCCGTTCTTGGCCAGTACCGAGATCGCGATGTAATAGCGCTCGAACGCTTGCTGCAGCGGGTGGCCGATCGCGCGCAAGCGGAACACTTCGTCGGATTGCCCCGCGTTGCGGGCGAGAATGCCGTCGTCGTCGTCGCTGACCTGTTGCAGCAGGCCTTCGCGGACGAAGACCTGGATCGTGCGTTCCAGATGTTGCGCGAAGCCGTCGTCGTCCCACGGCAGGAACAATTCCGTCTGCAGGAACGGATACAGCGAACGACCGAGCCGCATCAGCGTCGCCCGGCTCATGCGTCGGTTGTGCAGGAAGCAACAGGCGATCCAGGCGCTGGCGGTGAACAGATGCAGCACGTTGTTTCGGTAATAGCTCAGCAGCACCGCGCCGTCGCCATCGACCTGCAGCACGTCGCCGAGCGGATGCGAAATGCGTTCCAGCACGCCGATGTCCTCGCCGTGGGCCACGATCTCCGCCGGCGTGTGCGGGGTGACGGTGACGCGGTCGGAATACGGCACTTCGGCCAACAAAATTTTCGATAGCGCGATTTGCGCCAGCAGATCCGCTTCGCCGATCGCGTGTTTGGGCGTGGACAGCACCGCCAGCGCCAGCAGATTGATCGGATTGACGTCGGCGGCGCGGTTGATATTGATCTGCACGCGATCGGCCAAGGTGTCGATCACGTTCGACAACCACTGCGGTTTGTCCTCGTCCGACAGCGGCTGGCCGTCCCAATCCGGCGCGCGTTCGGCGAGCAGATCGTTCAACCGGATCGGCTCGCCGAAATTCACCACCACTTGACCGAAGTTGCTGCGCAGCACTTTCGGAATGCTCCACAGCAACTGCCAGATCGATTCCTTCTGTTTGGCCTTTCCCGACAGTTCTTCCAGATAGCTGTTGCCTTCCATCAGCTTTTCGTAGCCGATGTAGACCGGCTGGAACAGCACCGGACGCGTCGGTTGCCGCAGGAAGGCGCGGATGCTCATCGCCAACATGCCGCCTTTGGGCTGCAGCAGGCGTCCGGTGCGCGAACGACCGCCTTCGATGAAGTATTCGATCGAATAGCCGCCCGCGACCAACTGCGCGACGTATTCGGAGAACACCGCCGAGTACAGCGCGTTGCCGCGGAAGCTGCGACGCAGGAAGAACGCGCCGCCTTTGCGCAGCACGGTGCCGATCACCGGCAGGTTCAGATTGATGCCCGCGGCGATATGCGGCGGCACGATGCCCCTGTTGTAGAGCAGATAGCTCAACAGCAGATAATCCATATGGCTGCGGTGGCTGGGTACGTAGACCACTTCGTGCCCCGGCGCCGCTTCCTTGAGCTTGTCCAGGTGATGCACCAACACACCGCGGTAGATGCGGTTCCACACCGTCGTCAGCAGGAACGACGCCGAGCGCACCAGCGGCGGCGAGTAGTCGGCGGCGATTTCGTAAGCGTAGGCGTGGGCTTTTTTCCAGGCGTCCTCTTCCTTGATGGATTCGCGACGCGCGGTGTCGGCCATCGCTTGCCGCACCGGTTCGGCCGCCAGCACTTTGTCGATCAACAATCGGCGCGTGGACAGGTCGGGGCCGATCACCGCTTCGCGGATGCGGTTGAAGTGCGTGCGCAGCACCCGCGAGAGTTTGCGCACCGTGCGTTCGGGCGGCAGACCCTCGTCGAGCACGCCGCGCACCGACACCGGCGTGGCGAACTTCACGGTGGTGTCGCGACCGTTGAGCAGAATCGACAGCACGCGACGGAAACGGCCGACGATGGTCCAGTTTTCGGAGAACAGCACCGAGAACCAACCGCTCTGCCGTTCGGGCGCGCGGCCGACGAAGATCGAGACCGGAACCAAACGCACGTCCAAACCGGGGTCGGCGCGATGCGCGTCCAACAGGCGCGCCAGCGATTCCGAATGCGATTTCGCCGGTGCCGGCGCCTTGCCCGCGGCGAGGTCCGCGGCCATGTTCAGCGCGCTGTTGGCGTTGCGACGCGACAGCGCGACATAGGCGCGCTTGCGGCCCAGCGGGTCGCCGGCCACCGGCAACGGCCGCAGCGGCGAGGGCAAGCCCGCATTGCGACAGGCACGGTCGAGAATCAGCGCGTTCGACAGCCCGTAGCGTTCGAGGACGTAACAAACCGGGCGCGGATCGTCGGCCAGACCCTCGGGCAGCGATTCGATCCGCAGCTCGATCCAGGGTTCGATCAACTTACCCAGCAAACCCGACCACCAGGGGCGGCGACCGCGCGGCACCGGAGCCGGCGGCGCGGCGGGAGGCGTGGGCGATGCGGCGATGGGCAGTTCGGCCTGTTGCGGCGGGGCTTCGGGCGCTTGCTCGGACATTGCCGTGCCTGCGTCGTCACGCGTAGTTTCGAGAGCCGGTTCGACCGCCGCGGTGGTATCGGATATCGATGGTGCGGGCGCGTCGTTCGCTTGCGTCGCATCCGACGATGCGTCTTCCGAAATCGGCGCGGCCGGGGAAACCGCATCCGCATCGACAGCGTGGGCATCAATCGCCGGCGCATCGACGGCAGGCGCATCGGCAGCAGACGCATCGCTGGGCAGGGACGTCGTTTGGCGCTCGACGGCGGCATCGTCCGGGGCCGAGTCCGCGATCGTCGCGGGCATCGCCTCATCCTCGGCCACGGGCGCGTCGGGGACGGCCTCGGCAGGCGGCGGGTTCGTGTCGGCGGGCGGATCGCCCTCGAACAGCGGCAAAGTCGGTTGGGTCGGCATGGTCGCCGTCATTATGACGAAGTCGGCGCTGCGGTCTTCGGTTTCGCCGTCTTCGGTTCCGTTGTCTTGATAGCCGGCGGCGGGCCGATCGTCGGGTCGCGTTCCGGCGCGGCCGGCAGCGCCGCGGGGGCGGCCGCTTCGCGGGCGTGGCGCAGATGGTCGCGCAGATACCAGCGTTGGCCGATCCGCTGCAGCGCGATCACGGTGTCGATGCGCTGATTCCCCAGCGGATAGCGCACGCGGACGCGGGCGGTGTCGCCGTCCTGCGACTCCACGGTGGCGGTGACTTGCTCGAAGCAGCGGTCCAAATCCAGGCCGTACTGCCCCAGCGCCGTCTTCAGGCTGCCGAACACCGGCCCCAAGCGTCGCAGGCTGTCTTCCATCCCGTAGCGCTGGAAATCCTCCGGCTGCGCCAGACCGCTGCGTCGCGCGGCGGCGGTGAGCTGGGCGATGCTGCGGCGCGCCCGCTGCGGGTCGCCCAGTTTGGCGGTCTTTCCCCACTCGCTCAGGGCGCCGATCAATTGCGTGTAGTGCGCGCGTTCGTCCTCGCTGAACCCGGGGTCTTTTTGCACGAACTTCACCCCGAACAGCCCCAAGGTCGCCGCTGCCGAGTGGATATCGCGATTGGCGTTGGCGAACTGGCGGTCGAAGGCGCGGCGCAGCGTCGTCTCGGATTTGGGCGCGGCCAAGGCCTGCAGCATCGCCGGTGCGCGTTCGCCGAACGGCAATTCGTCCAAAGGCCAGCGGCTGCGGTTCTCGCGCCAGGCCTGTTGCAAGGGCGCTTGCAGTTCCGGCGGCGCTGCGGCGTGGGCGAATGCGTTGAGATCGTTCGCGCGCAGATGCGCGGCCAACAGCAGCACCGCGGCCGCCGGTTCCGAAGCCGCGCCGATATCGCCGGGGCGATCACGCCCGCAACCGCCGACGAACAACGCCGGCAGCAACAGCAGACAGCCGCAAAGTGCGGATCGGTAGCGCATGGTCCCCTTCGTCGCACGGGCCGGTCTCGGCCCTCGGCCGGTGCATGGTTCCCATGCCCGGCCGAGCATCTTGGCCGGGGGGCGCCGAAGCGGCAAGGCCATGCCGCGTGACCGCGGACAAGAAAAAAGGAGGCGCAAGGCCTCCTTGAAGCCGGCTTACGCCGGAGAGCTACGGTTGTGGCAGGGTTCCGGCAAGCCGGATGGCGGGCAGATTAGCGCCGACCCGAAATTAATGCAACACTTCAACTAAAGCACTGTAACCATCTAATTGAAAAGAGAAAAATGGATCAGGGTTCCGCCCTGTTCAGGCGCTCGCGTTTGCGTTCCCGCCGTGTCTCCAGGGGTTCCGCCCAGGCGTTGTTGAAGAGCGCCGGCTCCCAGGAACCGTAGCTCGGATTGGGCAACATCCACCAACGCTCCCCGAACCAAGCGGCGTGACGGTCGTACAGCGCCGCGCGGTCTTGCGGCGTGTTGGCGACGATTTGGGCGAAATCGCCGAGCTGGTCGCCGAATTGCATGAGAATCCGATAACGACGGCCCGCCAGCTCGCGTCGGCAGCGTTTCTCCGATCCCTCCTGCTCGCAGTCCTCCACGAAGGTGCCGAGCCCCAGGAAGACGCTGTCGTCCTTCACCGGCAAACCGACCGCGCGCAGATTCTCCAGCGTCGGTCCGCCCAAATGCTCGGCGCGATTGGAGATGTACAGCAGGGTCACGCCGCGGGCGTTCGCGTAGCGCGCGAATTCGAGCGCACCGGGCACCGGCCGCGCCTTCTTTTCCTGCACCCAAGCGTCCCAGGTGACTTCGTTGTATTGCTTGCCGTCGAGGATCAGCCGCGCCTGGTACGGCGAGTTGTCGAGGACGGTTTCGTCCACGTCCACGATGACCGCGGGCGGTAATCCCCGCGCGGGCACGGTGCGTTCCTCGGGCGGCAGCGCGTCCCACCCCGGGTCGCTCAGCGCCGCATCGAGTCGCGATGTCGCGGCGCGGTAGACGCTTTCGGTCACGCCGCGATACTCGGCCGAGCGCTGTATCCACAACACCGCATTGAGATTGTCGTCGGCGGTCGGCGCGGCGCTCGCGGTCGCGACCGTCGGCGCTGAAGCCGGCGCGCCGGGCGGTGCGCCGGCATCGGCGACGGTGCGACAACCGTTCAGCGAGAGCAATGCCGGAATGAGCGCGAGAAGCAGAGAGGATCGACGCATGGAGAACTCCGCGGAGCAGTGGGAATTGCGGTGCGGGAGTGTAGGGCCTGTTAACGCTAATCGGGTGCATTGCGTTGCGAATTCAGCGGCGTGCCGGCGGGCGCGGGGCGCGCAGCGCCTTGCTGGTGGCAAGGTCAAGCGATCCGCGCCCGCTGGCATGCCGCTGAAACGCAACCCGACGGGCGGCCCTGCCGAGGGCGCGCCGCGGTGTCATCGCTCGGTCATGGATCGCGCCACTCCCTTGATCTTCACTTGCCGCGCGCCCTCGGCAGGGCCGCGCAATGTACCCAAATCGCGTTAACAGGCCCTAACGCCCTTCCCAAAAATTCGGCAGGCCGCTGATGAGCCACCAGCGTTTGGTCGTCGGGTCATAGCGCCAAACCTCGCTGAAACGCATCGTGCGCTGGGTCAGCGTATGGCGATTGACCAATTCGATGCGCACCGCGCGTTCGACGCTGCCGTCGGGCAGGACGCGCGAATCCAAATCCTCGAAGGCGGTGACTTGGATTTGCTCGTAGCGCGAGAACTCGGCGTCGGTGATCGGATTGGCTTCGCGGTACGCCGGGTCCAACACCGTCCAGGCGCCTTCGAAATCGTTCCAGCGGATCGCCTTCGAATAGTCCTCCTGCAATTGCTGCAGCATCTTCGGCTGCTTGAGCTTGACCTTCTGCGCGAGGGCGCCGTGGGGCGCGGCGAAGATCAGCAATCCGAGCAAGCACAGACAGAGCGAACGCAGCGGAGCGGGCATGGCGAGAACTCGGCGGAGGCGTCGGGGCGACCGGCGCATCCTACTCCGTCGCGGTTCGCCGCTTCGCGACGAACCGTGAACGGCACTCGCAGGCCGCGGCGCCGTCGGGGGTGTCGATGCGCGCGAACACCTCGAGCCGGGCCTTGCCGCGTTCTCGGAGCATGGCGACGAACGCGGGCCAGTCTTCGCCTTCGGCCAGCGCGGCGGCGGCCTGCAGGTCGGCGTACAGCGGTGCGCGGTAACGCACTTCGCTGTCGGCGACGTAGACCTCGGCGTCGATGCCGGCGTCCGACAATTTCGCGGTCACCAGCCCCCAGCCGGCCAAGGTCATCAGCGACACCAGACTGCCGCCGAACGCGCAGCCCTTGTCGTTGACGTTGGCGCTCAACGGCGCGCTCAGGCGCAAGGCATCGCCGTCGTAACCATCCACTCGCAGCTTCAGCGCCGCGACCTGCGGCATCGCCAGCAATTCCGCCTCCAGGCGCCGCAGCGCGACCGTGCCGTCCGCTTCGAGCGGGGCGCGATCGGCGGCGTCGGAAATCGGGGCGGAAGCGTCGGCGGTCATGCGCGAAAACTCGGAGAGAAAGGCGTGTAGGCGGCGTGAGATTGAGCGACATGGCGATCAGGACGCAGCGGTGCGGACAGAACCGCGCAACCTGCGACGCGAGCGCGGCGCATGGTCTCGCTCGCGATCCGCGCGTCCCGCGATCTGCACTCCGCCATCCGCCGCCTTGCGGGCGCGGCGACGAATCCGCAAGCTGCGCCGATGCCCGCGCGCCGCGAATCCTACACCGTCGTCTCGATGCGTCCGACCGGCGACCACGCCGCGATGCGCCGCGCGGCCTCGGCCTTGGGCCTATGCACGGTGGCGCTCTCGCCCTGGCGCATCGCGCCGCGCGACGACCCCGCGACCCGCGCGGCCTTGCGAGAGGCCTTGGCGGCTGAGGCGGTCATCGTCACCAGCCCTGCCGCGGCGCGCGCGGCCGCGACCTTGCGCGCCCTGCGCCCACGACGCGGTCAGCGCTGGTACGCGATCGGCACCGGCACCGCCGCGGCATTGCGGCGCGCGGGCGTGGCCGGGGTCGAGATTCCCGATCGCACCGACAGCGAGGGTTTGTTGGCCCTGCCCGGCTTGATGGATGCCGCCGGTCGGCGCGTCGGCTTGCTCACCGCGCCCGGCGGTCGCGATCGCATCGCGCCGACGCTGATCGCGCGCGGCGCGACCGTGCTGCGCGCCGATGTCTACGCACGCGAACCACTGATCCCGACCCCCGCGACCTGGGCGCGTCTGCGCGCCATCGCGGGCCCGTGGTGCGTACCGCTGAGCAGCGGCGAAGCCTTGCAATATGCATTCGCCATCGCACCCGCCGACATCGCCGAGCGCCTGCGCACCGCGCGCGTCGCGGCGGCCAGCGCGCGATTGGCGCAGATCGCGCGCGCGCTGGGCTGCGTGGACGTGCGCCTGGCCGACGGGCCGCGACCGCGGCAACTGCTTGCGGCGGCGACGGCCGATTGAGCGTTCGCGCGCATGCCGGGCGCGTCGCATCGCCAATCGTTTGCGCGGCAACCCACTCGATGACGAATCCGCCGAGATGTCGCGCGCCGCGGCCGTCGTTTGCGGCCATCGTTGCTTGCGCAAGCGACGCGCATGAACGCGGCTTCTGCGCAGCGTTGTGAATTCCCTTGCGGCGATCGCGAGCGTTCCGGCTAACATGGGCACCGTCGCCCGCTCTCCCACCGGCATGACCGACGACATTTCCGCATCCGCCGCGCCATCAACGCCCGCCGCAACGCCCACAGCGCCGGCGGTGTCGTCTGTGGCGTCGTCCGAGGCTTCGACCGCATCGCGCGGCGCGAACGCTCCGCGACGTCGCGGCGGTGCGATGTGGTGGCTGTTGACGCTGGCCGCGTTCGCCCTGGCCGGCGGGCTGTGGTACGACGGTCAACGTCGCGATGCGCGAACCCGCGCCGCCGCCGCCGACAGCGCGGAACGCCTGCGCGCGGTCGAAAGCCGCCTCGAAGGCCTGCGCCGCGACGCGCGCAGCCACGCGCAGCGCATGCAACAAGCGGATGCGACCAATCGCGTACTGCGCGACGAATTGCTCGGCATCAGCCAACGCTCCAGCATTCTCGAAGACCAGGTCGCGAAACTCGCCGACGCCAATCGGCAAGGCGCGCAGGCGCTGCGCTTGGACGAAGCCGAACTGCTGCTCACCGCTGCGGAACAACGACTGGCCTTGTCGGCCGATCTGGACGGCGCGCGCCGCGCTTATGCGCTGGCCGCGGGCGTGCTGGACGGCGTGGACGCACCGGGCCTGCTCAACCTGCGCCAGACCCTGGCGCAAGAACGCGCGGATCTGGACGCGGTGAAAGCCGACCCTGCGCGCACGGCGTCGAACGCGCTCGACGCCTTCGCCGTGGCCCTACCCGAACCGATCGACGACTCGCAACGCGCGACCCCGGCCGCGGCCGACGCGCCGTGGTGGGAGCGGATGTTCTCGAAACTCGTCACCATCGCGCCCGCCGACCCGACGCTCGCTGTCCGCGGCGACGAGCGTCGTGCCGGTTTTCTCGCGCTGCAGATGGAACTGACCTTGGCGCGCGCGGCGGTCGAACGCCGCGACGAACCCGCCTACCGAGCGGCCCTGCAGCGCGCCGACGGCTGGATCGTCCGGCTGTGGCCGGACACGCCCAAACGCCGCGAACGACAGGCGGCGCTGGTCGCTCTGCGCGAAAAGCCGCTGCGTCTATCGCTGCCGACGCAGGGCAGCACGCTGGCGCAGTTGCGCAGTCAGCGCGACAAGCGTTGAACCTGGATTTTCCATACCGATGGAAACCCTTGCCGAAAAACGTTTTTTTCTCGAAATCGACGAATCCGAGACGGAATTTCCGTCACTGATCTCGATGAAGAGCTCCGTGCTTGAGGCGAAATGGCGTGGATCGGGTTCGCTCTGTGCATGGGTCGACCATGGACCGACCCCATGGTGGATGCGGCTGTTCGGCGCCAGACGCGACACAGAAAGCTTCTTCAGCCTGCGATGGCGCGGCTCTCACGCCTGCCTGATCTTCCTCGACGATAACGGTAGCGAGTATCGTGCGATTGACGAGAAATACCCGATCCCTCTCGATGAGCCGTTATCCGAGGCCATGATGTCGGAGGACCCTCAGCCGAAAGAGGAAGTCATGCGGAAGGATCGTTCGTTCTTGGCGATCACCGAATTCCTCGACAGCGGCACGAGGCCTGCATGGCTGCGCTACAGATTCGTCGAATGATCGTCGCTCGCCGCTACGACGCCGGATACTAACGAAAGAACGCGCATCAGAATGAATGTTTTCCGCCATCTGCTGTTCTGGATCGTGCTGGCGCTGGCCGGTGCGCTGATCGCGCAGTTGCTGGTGCAAGACCCCGGTTTCGTGTTGGTGCGCTATCGCGGCACGCGCTACGAAACCACGCTGGCGGCGGCGCTGTTGTTGTTCGCGATCGCCGGGTTCTTGGTGTGGCTGCTGTGGAAGTTGTTGCTGCTGCCGTTCCGGCTGTGGCGGCAGCGCCGGGAGCGCTCTGCGCGGCTGCGCTTGGGCGATGGCTTGGATGCGCTGCATCACGGGCATTACGCGCGCGCCGAGAAATTGCTGGCGCTGGCGGCGCAGGATCGTCGTTTCGAAGCGCCCGCGCGCACTGCGGCTGCGCGCGCAGCGCAGGCGCGCGGCGACGACACCGCAGCCGCTTCGCATTTGGACGCGCTGGGCGAACGCCATCCGGCCGCGCGCGCGATCGCATTGGCGCGCACGGCGCAGCGCGAAGGCCGGTATACCGACGTCGTCGACACGCTGGACGCCGTGTCCGGGCCGCTGCCGCCGCGCGCGCTGCTGTTGCGCGCCGAGGCGCTGGCCGCCGATGGCCGCGCCGGCGAGGCCTACGGCATGCTCGGCGCGTTACGGCAGCAACACGCCTTGCCTGCGGCGGCCTTGGCCGAACGCGAGCGGCAGTGGGCCGAAGGCGGGCTGCGCGGCGCCGCCGACGCGCACGCGCTCGCCGATCACTGGGATGCCCTGCCGCCCGCTCTGCGCGACGACGCGGCCGTTGTGCTGGCCTACGCCGAACGCGCCGCGGACTTGCGTTGGGACGAAGCCGCGGCCTCCAGCATCGAACGCGCGCTCGAAGCGCACTGGGATCAAACCTTGGCCGCGTTTTACGGCGGTTTGTCGCTGACGCGATTGGACGCGACAGCGATCGAACGCCGCCGCGCCAACGTCGATGCGTGGCTGCAACGGCATCCGGCCAGCCCCGGCGCGCTGCTGGGTTCGGCCCGTCTGGCACGCGCACAAGGCCAGTGGCCGGTCGCCGAGCGTTATTTGCACCGCGCCATCGCGCAAAGCGGCGACGACCGCGTGTGGGCCAGCCGCGCCTGGGAAGAACTCGGCCACGGCGTCGTTCAGCACGGCGACGATGCCGGCGCGCGCCTGTGCTAC
The DNA here is from genome assembly GCA_020852215.1 of Lysobacter sp. Classification (GTDB taxonomy): domain Bacteria; phylum Pseudomonadota; class Gammaproteobacteria; order Xanthomonadales; family Xanthomonadaceae; genus Lysobacter_I. The sequence goes on from JADZBF010000232.1 coordinate 18,927, forward strand.
GCCAACGCGCTGCGCGTGCAGCGCGGCGAACCCGCGGAAGCGCTGCCCGGCCGCGACCTGCGCCAACGTATCCTCGACGAAGCCGCGATCGAAGAGCGCGACGCCCACGGCGTGCCGCGGTTGCGCGGATGAACGCGATGCCCGCCGCCGTCGGAACCGCGCGATCGGAACCCGCACGATGACGCCTACCGCCCACAGCGCGCCGCGCACCGATGTCGATCCGCAAGATCCCACGCGGCTGCGGCTCTCCGGCGATTGGACGCTGGAACACGCCGACGCCATCGCCGCCGCTCTGCGCGAAGCCAGCGACGGTGTGAGCCGCATCGACGCCCGCGACGTGCGGCGTTTGGATTCGCTGGGCGTGCTGCAACTGCTGCGCTATTCGACGCGTCGCGGCCTCGCCGACGATGCCCTGGAATTCAACGGCGATCACGCCGCGCTGGTGCAAGCCATCGACGATGTGCGCGACGAGCGGCCGAAAACCAAACGCGAGTACGGCGTGTTGGCCGCGTTGGAGCGCCTCGGTCATGCGATGCACGACAACGGTCGCGAGATCGTCGCGCTGGTGAGTTTCCTGGGCGAAACCCTGGTCAAATTGCTGCGTTTGTTGCGCAACCCGGGCCGCCTGCGCCCGGTCTCCGTCGTGTATCACATGGAGCAAGTGGGCTTGGACGCGGTGCCGCTGGTCGCGCTGCTGTCGTTCTTGATCGGCGCGGTGATCGCCTTCCTCGGCTCGAACATTCTCGCCGACTTCGGCGCATCGATTTACGTCGTCGAACTGGTCAGCATCGCCTTCATGCGCGAATTCGCGGTGTTGCTCACCTCGGTGATTCTGGCCGGCCGCACCGCCAGCGCGTTCACCGCGCAGATCGGCTCGATGGTCAATCGCGAAGAAGTCGACGCGATCCGCACGCTCGGTTTGGATCCGATCGATCTGCTGGTGATCCCGCGCGTGCTGGCGCTGGTGACGATGCTGCCGCTGCTGACCTTCATCGCGATGCTGGCCGGCCTGCTCGGCGGCATGTTCGTCGGCGCGACCAGCCTGGATATTCCCTCGCAGGCGTACTACAACCGCATGCAGGAAACGATGGAACTGCGGCATTTCCTCGTCGGCATGGCGAAAGCGCCGATCTTCGCGATGGTGATCGCGTTGATCGGCTGCCTCGAAGGCCTGCAAGTCACCGGCACCGCGCAATCGGTCGGTGAACGCACCACCTCCAGCGTCGTTCAAGCCATTTCGCTCGTGATCGTATTCGACGCGATCGCCGCGATTTGGTTTATGCATATGGGGTGGTGAGCCCCTTCACATGAAAAGCTCAAGTCAGACTTCTTCCATCGGAAAGCCTATGCACATCTGCAAGATGTGCAATGAATCCAAAGAAAAACTTATTCGCTGCCATATTTATCCTGAGTCTATGAGCCGGGAAATATCTGGACAGGAGCACCTCCTTGTTTCGGCATCAATGGACGGGGAAAAATCAATGGCTGGCTATGCTTACGGAGGAATTTATGACAAAGAAATTATTTGCGCATCATGCGAATCCATTTTTAAAGAAGCGGATGAATATGCAATTGATTTCAGAAGAAAAGTCCTGCGGCTTGAAATGCCCGCCTCTCTACCTTTAAAAACAGCCAAGCTTCCTTCATTTCCTGCAAACGCTGAAAAGCTACATAAATTTGCAATGCAAACTTGGCTGAGAAGCCACTTTAGTCAGCGCCATGAAAATCATCAAATCAATGACTCCAAAAAAGCGGGCTTGATTTCAAGAACTTTGCTCGATCGAAGGGAAACAATAGAAACAGGGACAGAAATTTGTTTTCTGTTCTTCACTTGCGACATTTCTCAGCTAATGATGAGCCCTGTTTACCATAAATTGCCAGACCACCCTCTTTACTCCCTCTGGATGCCAAATATGAACATCCTCATTGCTGCGAGTGAGAGCGGCCTGCCGCCAGCGTTTTCTAATATCCGGCTGGAACGTGGAAAGCCGGTTACCGTCCTCCGCTCAAGAAGGCTTTTTGAGCCCACTCTAAATACGATTATCGATGGTGTTCTCCCGCACTATGAAAAAATGAGCTTTTTGTTCAATCGCCGTAAAAACAGCAAATGACAGTCACCGAACCCATCATCCGCATCCGCGGCCTGCGCAACCAATTCGGCGCGCAAATCGTCCACGAAAACCTCGACCTCGATGTGCGCCGGGGCGAAATTATCGGCGTGGTCGGCGGCTCGGGCAGCGGCAAATCGGTGCTGATGCGTTCGATCATCGGCCTGCGCACGCCCAACGCGGGCGAGATCGAAGTGCTGGGCGTGAACGCGCGCTCGGACGCCAGCGAAGATCGATTGGCGATCGAGCGCAATATCGGCGTGCTGTTCCAGGACGGCGCGCTGTTTTCCTCGCTCACCGTCGGCGAAAACGTTCAGGTGCCGTTGAAGGAACATCACCCGGGCCTGCCCGACAGCCTGATGTACGAATTGGCGCTGCTGACAGTGAAATTGGCCGGGTTGCCGGCGGACGCGATCGACAAACTGCCGGCGCAGCTCTCCGGCGGCATGCGCAAACGCGCGGGTCTCGCGCGGGCGCTGGCGATGGACCCGCCGCTGTTGTTTCTGGACGAGCCCACCGCCGGGTTGGACCCGATCGGCGCCGCCGCCTTCGACACCCTCACCCGCAGCCTGCAGCAAGCCCTGGGACTCACGGTGTTTCTGATCACCCACGATCTGGATACTCTGTATGCCATCTGCGACCGCGTGGCGGTGCTGGCCGACCGTCAAGTGATCGCGGTCGCGCCGCTGGCGCAAATCGAACGCTTGGATCACCCTTGGGTGCAGGCGTACTTCAACGGCCCGCGCGGACGCGCGGCACGCAACGCACGAGACGAAGGATAGGCACGACGATGATTCCAGACGACGACGCACGAGACGAAATGCCGGGCGACGCGCGCGAGGACGCGGCGGACGAAACCTCGAACGAAGCCGCGGACGAAGCGGTGAACGAGGCGACGGGCGACGCGCAAGACCCGGCGCAAGCAGCACCGGAGCCGCTCGACGTCAGGATGCGGGGCTACGCCGAAGCCGCGGTCAGCTACGCGCACGGCAGCCATAACTTCCGACTGGATTTTTCGGATCGCAGCATCGCCTCGATCGACGCGATCGCCGACCGCATTCAGCAGTACATTCCGCGCAACCGCATCTCGAAATGGCTGCGGCCCGGTCCCACCGACGATGAAATCGATCATCTGTGCCATCTGTTGGGCGGCTATATCGGCGAGACCTACGTTCGTCTCAAGGGCGGCGAGTGGGCGATAAAAGAAGACACCGGAGCGATCGGCATCGTCCGCAACGGCGGCTGGGTGTTTCCGATCGAAAAGGTACGCAAGCGCATGCGGGGCAGTCAGGACGAGAACCTGTATCGTTATTTCAAGGTCGTGCTCGATGAAGCCTGAGAAGGTGCTGACAAACGCGCTTCCGGATCGTTTCGACTCGCCGCATCCTGGCGGCTCGCCGCTTCGCGGTCGGCTTCGCCGCGGGCTTGGCCGTCCGTGCCGGCGCCTGCCGGCGCAGTCAAGTCGCGAGCCTGGCGCATGTCCCGACTCGCTCCCGACGGAGACGCATTGAGGTGGAAACCAAAGCCAATTACGTGCTGATCGGCGCGTTCACGCTGGCGGCGTCGGCCTTCCTGCTGG
>JADZBF010000233.1 GCA_020852215.1 Lysobacter sp.
CAGCGGCGCGCCGAAGCGCGTTTGCGCTTCCTGCTGCGCGAACAGCACGCCCAGATCGAACGGGCTCGAGTCGAAGCCGCAGGAGAACACGATGCGCGCGCCGCTGGCCTGCGCGATCGGCTGCAGTTCGGGGATCATTTTCGCCATCCAGGCGGGTTCGCCGCAGAGATCGACGTAATCGGTGCCGGCGGCGGCGCAGGCGCGGATCAGCGGTTCGCCGAAGCGTTGGTACGGGCCGACGGTGGTCAGCACCACGCGTGTTTTCGCCACCAGATCGGCCAGGGCCGTCGCGTCGTTGGCGTCCGCCACCAGCAGCGGCAGGTCGGCGGAGATGCCCAGCGCGTCGCGCACTTCGGCCAGTTTCGCCGCGCTGCGGCCGGCCATGGCCCAGCGCACCGCGCCGCCGACGCCATAGGTCTTGTTGAGATATTCGGCGACCAAGCGGCCGGTGAAGCCGGTGGCGCCGAAGACGATGATGTCGAAGGATTTGTCCATGCGCGCATGTTGGCATGGATCGGGCCGGGATGGAGACGGTTGCGACGCGCGAACCGTCTCGCGCCGTCGCGGATTGCATCAGGCCGAGGAGCTTGTCCTCCAACTCGATCGGAGGGCCGCTCGCGCGGCCATCCGCAGACTCACGTGGCGTAGGTGTAGACGAAATACAAATGCATCAGCGCCAACGCGGCCAACATGCAGCCGGCGCCGATGTGGAAGGCGGTCGTCCATTGTCCCCATGAGCCCAAATAGCGGCTGGGCAACAGATTCAACACTGCGCCTGCCAGCACCACCAGCATGGTGGTGAAGAACGCGAAATTGAGGAAGCCTTGATGCGCGAAACCGGCGTGCATCACCAACAGCGCCAGCATGGTCAGACCCAAAATACGGTGCGCCAATTGCAACGCGCGCAACGAACCGCTCGCGACCAAGCGTCGTTTGATCAACGCCAGCGATAGATCGAAGGCGAGCAGCCCGACCAGAATGTATCCGGTCCATTGTTTGTACGGGTCGAGCCGCTGCCAAGCGATCAAGGGCGCCAGATGCGGCGGCCAAAGCCACGCCAGACAGGCGACGCTGACGCCGACGACGGCGGACCACGATGCGGTGGACAGCGCGGTCTGGTAGGTCGTTCGCGGCGGCGGCAGGGGCGGCGTCGACGTACTCATGGCGCGGACTTCGCGCGACTCGCGGTGACGGGCGCGTCTGCGGGCGCAGCGGCGGCCGAGGCGTTCGCGGCCGTGGGCGTTGCCGCGTTTTTCGCTTTCAGCAAAGCATCCAGCGTCTTCGCCGAATTACGTTCCTCGACGCGGGTGCGGAAGGTGGCGACATCGGGCAAGAACATGCCCTCGGCCGGCCATCGTTCGCCGATCTGCGGTCGCGTATCGGGCGCGAAGCCGGCGGTCTTCTTCAGATACGCCTCGTAACTTTCGATCGCCGATGCCCGGTACGCCGCGAGAATGGTCACCAGTTCGTCGACCGACACGTCCTTACGCGCGAACGACCAAGTCGTGGCGCCCATCACATCGTTGAGTTTCCAATCCTTGCGCGGGCTTTTCGGGTGTTCGTTATGGCATTTCACGCACGGCTGGGCGGAGGCGATGTCGGGGAACATCGCGGTGTAGCGACCGGTGCTGTCGTCGAGAAAGAACTTCGGCGCGAGATCGCGCTCCAGCGTCTCGAAATGCTTCAACTGCACGCCTTTGAACAGATTGGATGCCTCGATCGGGTAGGTCGAGCCCAGAAAGAGGCTCAAATCCGGCACGCGCTGCTGCAGTCGGTTCGCGGTTTCGCGCAGCAGCAACGCGGGCAATGGGCCGGCGTGTACGTCTTTCAGCCGCCAATCCTCTCGGTACTTCAGCCCTTGTTTCAAGCCCGGGCCGACCACTTCGGAGGTGTACAGCGCGCGCACCGAGGCGTTTTCGGCGTCGAGCATGCGGAACAGGGTTTCGACCGGCACGTCGCGGCGTCCGCCGACGTTTTCTTCCAGTTCGGCCGGCGCGGTCGCAAACAGGTAAATACCGACCACCGCCAATGTCGCGAGCGCCAGCGCCGATTTCGGAATCTTCGGAATGTTCATTGTTGCTCCTTCGGCTTCTTGGCTTTCGCGACAGGCGGCCCGTACGGCGATTTTCCATTGCCGAAATACGCGTCGATCGCGTTCGGCGCCAGGGCATTCTTGAGATCCGTCGGCGGGTCGTGCGTGTGATTGCCGTGGAAGTCGTGGCACGTCAGACAGGTGTCCCATCGCGCGCCGCGCACCAGCGCCGCATGCGTCGGGCGCGTCGTATCGTCTTTCACCTTCATGTCGCCATGGCAGGTGGCGCAGAATCCGACGTTGGTTTGGCTCAATCGCGTGCCGGTGTGCTCCCGATGGCAACTGACGCATTCCTGCGGCGTCAATGCCCGACGCGCCGCCTCGAAGCGCGGCTCCAGAAAGCGATGCGGCGGGTGGCGGTCGTCCGGATTCGCATGGCAATCGACGCAGACAGCGTTGTCAACTCGGCGCATGCCGAAATCGATGTCTTCGTCGCGCATGCCGAGCGCGTATTTCGCCTTCGCCTGCAATTGCTGACGGAAGCTGCCGGGCGCTTCGGTGTGGCAGTCCTCGCAAGCGAAATCGGCGTGACCGGGGTTGTGCGCGGCATTGGGCACGAAATCGGCCATCGCCGGGCTCAACAGCCACAGCGGCAGCATCGCCGCCGCCAGCCCTGCCGCATACGCGAACTTGCGGATGCTGCGCTTACGGCCGCTGTTGGTCTTCAGGAAGAACGCTTCGACGCGGATGTCGGCTTCGGGCACGTCGGCGTTGCGCAGGCTGCGCAGCACGCTTTCGGTGTAGGCCTGCGGGCCGCAGACGTAGTAGCGCGCATCCGGAAAACGATTGACCGTCTCCAGAATATCTTCGTCGTCGATGAAGCCATCGACATCGTCGGTCCGCAGCAGGCAACTGATCTCGTCGTCGCTGGTGGCGGACGCTTCGATCCGTTCGGCGTAGACCATATCGCCGCGATAGGGCGCGCTGTAATCGATGTGCAGGCGATGGTCCCGGTGACGGCCGTGCAGCAGCGACAGCGCCAAGGTCACGCCCACGCCGGCCGAGAAACAGACCACGGGGCGGCCGTCGGCGGGGTCCGCTTCGCCATTAGGCGCCGCGATGCGAAGGGGAATCGCGGAGAAAATGACGTCGTCGGCGTCGATCAGCCGCGTGCTCAGCTCGCCGTAGGGCAGCCGCCGCATCGCGATGCTGACGGTGTTGCCGTCTTCGGACTGCTGCACCACGGTGTAGGTGCGCGTGATCCATTCGTCGTCGATCCAGGCCTGCAGCACCACATGCTGCGCGGGCTTCGTCTGCGGGTAGGGCGGAAATCCCGCGAGTTGCAGGTCGAACTGCACGATATTGCGCTGCGGAAAGCGGCCGTCGGTGAGGACGG
>JADZBF010000234.1 GCA_020852215.1 Lysobacter sp.
GCCCTTCCGTTCGCGGCGTCCGCCGCCGAGGGCGTTTCCTACAACCATGTTCTGGGCGGCTACACCGCCACCAACAACAACGATGGCGCGCCCGACGCCGACGGCTACGGCATCGACGCCTCGGTCGCGGTGCATCCGAACTTCCATCTGTTCGGCGGCTACGGCAATCAGAAGATCGACAACACCAACGTCGATTTCGACCAATGGCGCATTGGCGTGGGCTATAACCAGGAGCTGACTTCGAAGGTCGACTTGGTCACCCGCATCGCTTACGAGAAGTTCGACGCCGGCAGCAATCTCGATTTCGACGGCTACAGCGCGGAAGCCGGTGTGCGCGGCGCGCTCGGCACGCACGTGGACGCCTACGCCCTCGCCGGTTACGAGGATTACGAGGACATCGACGGCGATTTCTACGGTCGTTTGGGCGCCAACGTGAAGTTCAACCAGAACTGGGGCCTCAACGGCGACGTGAAATTCGCCGACGGCGACGCCCAGTGGTTCGTCGGCCCGCGGTTTAGCTGGTAAGCGCATCGTCGGTGTGCGTCCGCGCGACGGGCGTCACGAAAATGACCGACTTGCCGGTATCATCCCCCCGTCGGCCGGGCTCACCCGGCCGACTCCTTTCGGGCTCCGGCCCGAATCGTCACCCGTGCAGGGTCGCCGCACGCCCAAAGTGCGGCAAACGCGACTCTTCCTGAAGCTCCACATCGCGCTGCTCCACGGCGATTCTGCGTCGCGTCCCAAGCCCGGCTCCGGCCGGGCTTCTTTTTGCCCGGTCCGCGCATGACCCGAGGTGGCTTCGCGGCATCGCCGCAAGCGCCCCGCCCAGCCTCGGCGACGGGCATGCGCCGAATCCGCCAGCGCCGAATCGGGGCTGTCCGGGAAGCCCGACCGGGCGAAAACGGCCCCAAACCGCGCTTTCGAGCCGGATTTCGGGGTGTCGGTCGCGCCAAACCGCCGAGAGCTTCGCTACACTCTCGCTCCTGCGCCCTCGCGCACGGAACCAAGAGCATCCAAAACCCTGGGGAGATTCATGAAGAAGCAACTTACCGCCGCGCTGGTCCTGGCGCTCGTCCCGTTCGCCGCGTCCGCTCGCGATAGCCTGGGCAGCTACACCTACGTCGAAGGCGGTTTCAAGCGCCTGAGCATCGACAGCGATATCACCGATACCTTCGACTACGACGGCGTGTACATCCGCAGCGAAGTCGAGATGAACGACAACCTCAGCTTCAAGGGCGGTCTTGCCTTCAGCCAGAGCAGCGACTTGCCGGTCGACATCGATGCGCTCGAGCTGGATCTGGGCTTGGGCTACCGCTACAACTTCGCCGACAACGTCGACTTCATCGCCGACGTCAACTTCCAGCGTCAAGAGTTCGACGATGGCTCCGACAAAGACGTGCGCAACAACACCCGTCTGGGCGTCGGCGTGCGCGGCGCGCTGTCCAACAGCATCGAGGGCTGGGTGAAAGCGAACTACGTCGACGGCGGCGCCTACGAAGGCGACGTGATCGGCACGCTCGGCATGCACGTGGTGTTCAACGACACCTGGGGCCTGGTCGGCGAACTCGATGCCGGCGGCGACGTCAGCCGTTTCAACATCGGCGTGCGCGCCAGCTTCTGATTCGCGATCGACGCGAACCACGAAAAACCCGGCCTTTCGCCGGGTTTTTTCGTTCGGAGTCGCCGGAAAGAAACCGCTAGGCCTGCGGGGCGCTCAGTCGCGAAACAAGCCTTGCGGATATTCGGCTTTCTGCTCGCGCGACATCAGTCGCTTCAAACCTTCGGCGGGCGTGATCTCGCCGTTGAGCACGTCGCGCACGGTGCTGGAGATCGGCAGCTCCACACCGTGACGCTGCGCTTGGCGCATCACTTCGTCCGCGGTCTGGATGGATTCGACCACTTGCCCGATCTCGCGCACCGCGTCGTCGATCGATTGGCCGCGACCGAGCGCGAGGCCCAGGCGACGGTTACGCGACAGGTCGCCGGTGCAGGTCAGCACCAGATCGCCGAGACCGGCAAGCCCCATCAGCGTTTCGGCCTTGCCGCCGATAGCGACGTTCAAGCGCAGCATTTCGTTGAGGCCGCGGGTGATCAGCCCGGCGCGGGCGTTGAGGCCGAGATTCATGCCGTCGGCGACGCCGGTGGCGACCGCCAGGACGTTCTTCATCGCGCCGCCGAGTTCCGCGCCCAGCATGTCTTCGCCGGTGTAGGCGCGGAACGCGGGGCCGTGCAGCACTTCGGCCACCCGCTGCGCGAAGGCGGCGGTGTCCGAATGCACGGTCAGCGCGGTCGGCAGGCCGGCGGCCACTTCCTTGGCGAACGAGGGGCCGGTGACCACAGCCAGCGGCACGTCGTCCGGCAGGATCTCGGCCGCGACTTCATGTAGGAAGCGGCCGGAGCCGGGCTCGAAGCCTTTGGTCGCCCAAGCCACCCCGGCATGCGCCGGGCGCAGCGGCGCGAGCTCGCGCAGGGTTTCGGCGAAGGCGTGCGAGGGCACGACCACCAGCACCAGATCGCAGCCGCGCAGGGCGGCGGCGAGATCGGTGGTGGCGCGCAGGGTGTCGGGCAATGCGATGCCCGGCAGGTAGCGGGCGTTTTCGTGGCCCTGCTCGATGCCGGCAACGGTGGCGGCATCGCGGCCCCACAGCACCGTGGGATAGCCGTGCCGCGCGATCAGCGCGGCCAACGCGGTGCCCCAGGACCCCGCGCCGAGAACCGCGACCGCCGGAAACGACGGTCGCGCGGCGGGGTCGCGCGGCGTGGCGGAATGCGGCATCGGAACGACCGCAGCCAACGACGGGTTTAGGCGTTACCGGCGACGTCGCCGAACGTACCGGCCTGGCCTTGGGCCTGACGCTGACGCAGGCTTTCGGCGTACAGGCCTTCGAAGTTGATCGGCTGCAGCAGGAACGGCGGGAAACCGCCGGCGCTGATCATGTCGCTGACCGTCTGGCGGGCGTACGGATACAGGATGGTCGGGCAATGCACGCCGAGCATGGCGTCGAGGGTTTGCTCGTCGAAACCGTTGAGGCCGAACAGGCCGGCTTGGCGCACTTCGACCAAATACACGGTCTTGTCGACCAGCTTGCAGGTCAGGGTGACGCCGAGTTCGACCTCGAACAGCGCATCGGCCACGCGCTGCACGCGCTGGTTGAGGTTCATTTCCAGGCTGGGCTGGCCCTGTTCGCTGAACACCTGCGGCGCGCCGGGGGCCTCGAAAGACACGTCTTTGACGTAGATTTTTTCGACCGAGAAGGTGGGGCCGGTGGCTTCGGCGGCGGCGCCGTTGGCGACGGGTTCGGACATGGCGGAGCTCCTGGATATGTTCGGGATAAGGGAAGACGGCGGACGCGGCGAACCGCGCAAAGAAGCCGATTATCGCATGGCCGTCGAGGCCGCGCGGAGGGCGGCCGATCCCGTCGCGAGACCGATCTGGGCGCGGGGGAACGGGTTTACAAGCCGCGAGGCCGAAAAAGTACTGGGTGCGGATCGACGGGCTCGATCGATCGATACGTTCTGCGATCGAGTCTGCGGTTGGCGCGGTGGATGCTCAGCGCACCCACCGACCGCAAGGTTCAGCCGCGGCCTTTGACCAGCGGCAAATCCGCGCTCTGCCAAGCCTCGATACCGCCTTCGAGCACGCTGACCTGGCTGAAACCGGCGCGCTTGAGCCGCCGCGCGAACCCGCTGGCGGTGATGCCGCGGTGGCACACCACCACCACCGGCGAATCCTTCGATCCGGCCAGAAGTTTGCTGTCGGGGTCGAACTGGCTCGGCAGCACGTTTTTGGACCCGACGATGTGGCCTTTGTCGAAATCGGCGAAGGCGCGGATATCGACGACCAAGGCGCCTTCGCGATTGATCAACGCCGTCAGCTCGCCGGGGCGCAGAGCCTTGTAGCCGCGGAACAGCGGCGAGAGTTCGTTGATGAGAATGGCGACGGTGAGGCCGACCAGGCCCATGCCCAGCAGGGGGTGGCGGCCGATGAAGGCCGACAGGGTTTCGTAATCCACGGAGAAGCCAAGCGCGATCAGGGGCGCGAATTGTCGCCTGTCCGCGCGGGCGACGCAAAAGCGAGGGGCCGCGCACGTTCCGCCCAGGCCGGGCGACGGCGTTCGCTGCGCTTAACGCCCTTCCCAAAAATTCGGCAAGCCGCTGGCGAGCCACCAGCGTTTGGTCGTCGGGTCGTAGCGCCAAACCTCGCTGAAACGCATCGTGCGCTGGGTCAGCGTATGGCGGTTGACCAATTCGATTCGCACTGCGCGTTCGACGCTGCCGTCGGGCAGGAC
>JADZBF010000235.1 GCA_020852215.1 Lysobacter sp.
GGGGCGTTCGCGGTGCCGCCGGACACCAGCGCGCCGGTCACCACCGCCACGTACTGGCGATGCACTTCGCGCGCGGACAGTTGCGCGACCAGGGCGGTGTGCGCCTGCAGCGTGCGCGCCACCACCATCACCCCGGAGGTGTCCTTATCCAGACGATGCACGATGCCCGCGCGCGGCAAGGTCGCCAGCGACGGGTCGCGGTACAGCAGCGCGTTGACCAGGGTGCCGGTCGGATTGCCGGCGCCGGGATGCACGACCAACCCGGCGGGCTTGTTGAGTACGAACACCTCGGCGTCTTCATGGACGATCTCGAGCGCGATGTCCTCGGGCTCGGAGCGGGTCTGCGTCTCCAGCACTGCCCGCAGGCGCACGGTTTCGCCGCCGCGCACGGGGTCGCGCGGCCGCAGGGTCTTGCCATCCAGGGTGGCGTCGCCGGATTTGATCCACTCGGCCAGTCGCGAACGCGAGAACTCGGGGAAGAGCTCGGCCAGCACGGCATCGAACCGGCGTCCGGCCGCGCGATCGGGCACGGTCGCTTCGCGGGGTTCCCCCGCCAGTGCGGGGACCGGGGTCTCGTCCTCCGGGGAGGCGACATCGTTGTCGAGGTCGTCGTCGAGGGAGGCGGGGGGCGTGGGTAGGGGCATGAGACATCCTGAAAGCGGGCGAAAGGCGTCGCGCACGAGGCCCGCGGGCGTGAACCGCAGCCGACCGAAGACGCGGATCGGGCACATCGCCGCCGGGAGCGGCCGAGGGGTTCGCAGGGTTCGGGGTCGCGGGCTGGTATTATCGCCCGCTCGCCTCCGCACCGCAGCCCGCATGACCCTGCCTCGCTCCGCCTCGCTCCGCCTCCTCGCCCTGATGCTCGCCGCGGTCGTCGCCGGCTCCGGCTGCGCCCGCATGAAGAACGTGTTCAAGGACGAAGACGCCAACGAAGGGCAGCCGGTCGCGCAGCTTTTCGAAAAGGGTCAGAAGGCGAGCCGCAACGGCAACTACGACGCCGCGGTGATCACCTACAAACGCCTCGTCGCGCAGTATCCCTACGGCCCGTACACCGAACAGGCGCTGATCGAAACCGCCTACGCGCAATTCAAGATGGGCAACAACGACGACGCGATCTCCACGGTCGACCGTTTCCTGCGCACCTATCCGACGCATCGCCACACCGCGTACATGTACTACCTGCGTGGTTTGATCAACTCCAGCCGCGACACGGTGTTCCTGCAGCGCGTGTGGCGTTTGGACGCCAGCCGTCGCGACTTGGCGACGCCGCAGCAGGCCTACAGCGATTTCCAGATCGTGGTGGACCGCTATCCGAAATCGCGTTTCGCCGACGACGCGCGCGCGCGGATGACCGAACTGCGCGATCTGTTCGCGCGCCACGAAATCGAAACCGCGCTGTACTACCTGCGCCGCAGCGCCTGGGTCGCTGCCACCGAACGCGCGCGCTACCTGCTCGACACCTATCCGCAAAGCAAATTCGAGGGCGACGCGATCGCCGTGCTGGGCGAGGCCTATACGCAATTGGGCAATACCGGCTTGGCCGACAGCGCGCGTCAGCAATTGCAGCGGACCGACGCCAAACATCCCTGGCTCTCCGGCGAATGGCCGGACTACCCGTCGAATTTCCGCAAACTCAACCCGTTCGCGAGCGAGAAGTCGGCGATCGATAACGACGACGATTGAGTTCGCATCGCTGCGCGGATACAGAAAAGCCGACGGTCGCTCCGTCGGCTTTTTCGTTGCGCATCCGTATCTCCCGCTTTAAATACGATCCGCGGGGTCGAGGGTTTGTGCGTTCTGTTCGACGACTTCCCCGACCAACCACTGACTGAACCCACTGGCTTCGAATTCGAGGAAGCCTTCCGGCCAATTGAGATCGATGCGCCATCGCCAAGGGCCATCGATCGCATTCACCTCGTCCTCGTCGTCCGCCGCGCGGAGCAATTCGCGACGGACACGATCGATGGAAAACGGACTCATGCCCGCGCTGCAAGCGACGTAGTCCAGCGAGAAACGCAAGCCGAAAACCTCGTGAAATTGCAGCGTGGTTTGCGCGATGCGGAAACACAGCGCGCCTTCTTTCTCCGCATTCAGCCATTCGAGGATGTAATCCAGATCGAGCTGCAGCTCCGCGGTGCCGTTCCCGTTCTCGACGATGCGGAAGCCATGTACGTGCACGTCGTGCCACGACATCGCATCGAAATCGGCGGTGTACCAGCGCATGCGCGTACGCGGGATAGGCGAGCGGCGGGCCGGGGCCCGCCCTACGCCGAATATCCGTTGGTGATGGGATAGCGGCGTTCGCGTCCGAACGCACGGCGCGAGACTTTCGGTCCCGGCGCGGCTTGATGCCGTTTCCATTCGCTGATCCGCACCAGACGCAGCACCTTGTCGACCGTCGCCGCATCGAACCCGGCGCGAACGATCTCCTCGCGCGACTGTTCCTGATCGACATGCCGCAGCAGGATCGCGTCGAGCACGTCGTAGGGCGGCAGCGAATCTTCGTCTTTTTGGTTGTCGCGCAGTTCCGCCGTGGGCGGGCGCGAAATCACCGCCGGAGGAATGACCGGCGCGCCGCCGACGGTGTTGCGCCAGCGCGACAAGGCGAACACTTCGGTTTTGTAGAGGTCTTTGATCGGCGCATAACCGCCGCACATATCGCCGTAAATCGTGGCATAACCGACCGCGTATTCGCTTTTGTTGCCGGTGGTCAGCAGCAGGCCGCCGAGCTTGTTGGACAGAGCCATCAGCATCGCGCCGCGCGCGCGGGATTGCAGATTTTCTTCGGTCACATCCACCGCTTTGCCCGCGAAGACCTCGCTCAGCGCGTCCAAGTAGCCTTGGAAGGGTTTTTCGATCGGCACGGTCAACATCTTCACGCCGAGCGCGACGCATTGCTCCTCGGCCAGATCGTTCGACAGCTCGGCGGTGTAGCGCGACGGCATCCGCACCGCAGTCACATTCGCCGCGCCCAGCGCATCGACCGCGAGCGCCAGCACCATCGACGAATCGACGCCGCCGGATAGGCCTAACCACGTCTTCGAGAAGCCATTTTTGCGGCAATAATCTTGAACGCCGCGCACGATCGCGCGCCACGCCAGCGCATCGCGGCTTTCGTCGCCGTCGTCCTGCCATTGCACCGGCGCGAATCGACGCGCTTCGGCGTCGTAATCCACCACCAACCATTGTTCGGTGAACGCAGCCGCGGCCGGATGCACGCTGCCGTCGCCGTCGGCGACGACTGATGCGCCGTCGAACACCAACGCGTCCTGCCCGCCGACAACATTCAGATACGCGATGGCCGCGCCGGTTTCGGTCGCGCGCTGCGCCATCAATGCGTCGCGTTGCGCGTGTTTGTCGCGCTCGAACGGCGATGCGTTCGGCACCAACACCAACTGCGCGCGGTTGCGCACGGTGCTGGCGATGGGCTCGGCGAACCACAGGTCTTCGCAAATGATCAGCCCGACCGGCACGTCCTTGACGTCGAATACGCAATCTTCGCGATCCGGGTCCACATCGAAGTAGCGACGCTCATCGAACACTGCGTAATTCGGCAACTCGCGTTTGCGGTACGTGCGTTCGATCTTGCCGTCGCGCAGCACGCTGGCGGCGTTGTAGACCACGCTACCTGCCGCTTGCGGCCATCCGACCACAGCGACGATACCCGTCGTTCCCGCCGCGACGGCTTCGATCGCTTCGGCGCA
>JADZBF010000236.1 GCA_020852215.1 Lysobacter sp.
CGGCGCGATCGCCGCCGAGGCCGGTGGCTTCGCCCAGATGCTGTTCGGCACGGTTCTGCTGGCCGCCGAAGATATGGCCGAGCATGCCGGCGCCGTCGGTCTGCCGGGTCTGGGCGCCGCCCAGCACCATGCCGAGCAGGCCGTCGCCGAGGCCGCCTTGTTGGCGTACGGACTGTTGTTCCTGGCCGAGGATCGCGCCCAGCACGTCCGCGGTGGGGTTGCCGCCGCCGGCCATGCCCATCGCCTGGCCGCCACTGCCGGCGGCACCGCCAGAGAACATGCGCTTGGCGAGGTAGGCCAGCACGATCGGCGCGAGGATCTTCATCAACTGCCCGGCGCGATCGCCGCCGAGGCCGGTGGCTTCGCCCAGATGCTGCTCCGCGCGGTTTTGTTGGCCGCCGAAGATGTGGCCGAGCATGCCGGCGCCGTCGGTTTGTCGGCTTTGCGCGCCGCCCAGCACCATCCCGAGCAGCCCGGCCAGATCGCCGCCGCTGCCGGCATGGTCGCGCTGCAGCGCGCCGAACAGCGCTTCCGCGCCCTGCGGCTGGCTGGTGTTCTTGCCCAGCGCGCCGATCAACAGCGGCAGCGCCGCGCTCACCGCGCCCGCGGCCTGGGTCCGACCGATGCCGAGTTGTTGCGAAATCTGTTGCAGCGGGGCGCCCTCGAGTTGGGCGAACAGGTCGTCGGTCAATGCGGTCATGGCGGGTTCCTTGGGATCGATGGGCGACGCACGGCGTCGGGGCGGCCACTTTAGCGCGTCGCGCCGTTCGGGAAGGGCTGGGCGGCGAGCTTTTTTCGCGGATCGAATCATTCGCGCCGCGGCGCCCCGATGCGCCGATCGATGCAAAAAATCAATCGCCCGGACGCGCGTCCCGCGCCCGTCGCGCGAAGGCGATGCCCTAGACTGGCCGCGGGCGAGAAAGCACGCGCCCGCTCATCGTCTCGACCAAGGAGGGATCGCTATGAAACGTTTACGTCTCGCATTCGCCGCCGCGTTCGCGCTCGGATTGGGCATGTCCGGCGGGGTGTCCGCTGTCGATGCGGACCCGGTGTGCATGAACATGTGCCAAGAATTGATGAACGACTGCTTGGCCATCGCCCAGCAGGGCGGCGGCGGTACGCGGCACTGCTTCAGGTTCTATCGCGACTGCATCGCGAGTTGCGCTATGCAGGCGACAGTGCGTTAAATTCAAGCGCTTCGCGATCGTCGGCTCTCCACGACGATCGTAGGGTTTCGCGCTCCGCGGCGCGATGCGTGTCGGTGGTGCGACGCGGCGGCAAACGCCGTCGCGAACGTATCGCGTTGCGGAATTTTTTCGGCGAAGCGCGATTTCGGCGGCGTTCGATATCGAACGAATCGTTTTTTTGAGCGAATCGCGATGTGGAGCGATTCTTCTCGGGGGCCTCAAGCAAAAAAGCCGCGAGCCAAGCAGGCCGTCGGCAAAGTAAGCCGTCAGCAAAGCGGGTCGTCGGCAAAGCAGGCCGTCGGCAAAGCAGGCCGTCAGTAAAGCAGACTGTTTGCAAAGCAGGCCGACAGATAAAACGCGCTGTCATCCCGAGCGCAGCGAGGGACCTGCTTTCATGTTTTGATCGCACAGAAAATCAGGTCCCTCGCTGCGCTCGGGATGACAGCGGTGGGGTGCGAGCATCGTCGAAGCGGCGGAATATCCGCTGATCGTGGAAGTGGCGGAATATCCGTTGATCGTCAAAGCAGCGGAATGTCCGCTGCCGACGCTTGCCGAAGTCGGTCGTTGGCTAAGCGAGTCATTGCTTAAGCCAATCGTTGCCTAAGCGAATCGTTGCTTAAGCCAATCGTTGCCTCAGCCAATCGTTGCCTCAGTCGACCGCTGCCGAATTCCGCCTCTGCCGAAATCAATCCTCGTCAACCGGCATCGCATCGAATTCGCCGGCCAGCACGCGGTCGTAGCGGCCGCTGCGCCAGCCGCGCACGCTGTCGCGCACCAGCGGCGACGGCGCGGCGCGATATCGCCGGCATACGCGCAATTCCTCTTCGCTTTGACCGGCGTCGGCGACCGCGCGCGCAGGTCGCGCGCGTCCCGGCAGATCGGCGGCAACGCGCACCGAGGCGACGATGCGCGCGGTGCCGCCGTCGACGGTGTCGTATTCCAACGCATGCAGCCCATGTTCGGCTTCGAGCAGCGTCAACGCGCCGAAGCCGCCGACCGCCAAACGCGCGCGGCATGCGGTCGCGTCCTGCTCCAGGACTTCGACGCGCATGTTGCGGCGTTCGGCCCAGGCCATGTACATCGCCAGCAGCCGCTGCCACCACAATCGCGCTTGCGCAGCGTCGCGTTTGAGATCGCTACCGCTCACGGCTAGCCACAGCAGCGCGTCCTGCGGCCGTTGTTGCGCCACCGCATCGATGGCGAGTTCCGACAACCACAGCAATTGCGCATGACGCGCGACGAAAGCGGAGTCGGTACCGTCGCGGGCTAGGCGTTCGTCCAGACGACGCGCGGTCTCGAACGCGCTTTCGATGCGGTGCCGGCGTTCGATTCGATCCAGCACCTCGAAACGATTCGATTGCAACCAGAAATCGCGCTCGTTCATGCGCGCATAATCGGCGTCGCGCGCCTCCGACCACGTCGACGCGTCCAACGCATCGGCTAATCGCGCGAACGCGTCGCGCAAATCCTCGACCGCATCGGCTGAGGCATCGGGCGCATAGACGAGCGTGCGCAGATCGCCGTCGCGCGGCGCGGTTCGCGTTGCGATCGACGTCGTCGCGGGCATGTTCGGGTCGACGAACTCGACTTCCAAACGATCGCCGGCGCTGCGCACGAACAGGAATTGATCGCCCTGCGGCGTGCGATGCTCGACGATGCCGCGCGCCAGCGGCGCCAGCAGATGCTGCTCGATCGCGCGTCGCACCGGCCGTGCGCCAAGATCGGGCGTGAAGCCGCGATCGAGCAGGAATTCGATCGCCGACGGTTCCCATTCCACCGCCCAATCCTTGTTGCGCAAGCCGCGGCGTTCCATCGCGCGCTGCAGCTCCTTGTGCAGGATCTCGCGCATCAGCGTGCGGTCGAGCGGATTGAACAGCACGATGCGATCGAGGCGATTGAGGAATTCGCGACGGAAGGTTTCGAATAAGGCTTTTTCGACCGCGCCGCGCGAATAGCCGCCCGCGACCGAGGTAAAACCCGGGCCGGCGTTGCGCGCCAGCGTCGAACCGACGTTGCTGGTCAGAATGATGATGCTGTGGCGGAAATCGGCGACATGGCCGCTGCGGTCGCTCAAACGCCCGTCGTCGAAGACTTGCAGAAACAGATCCCACACTTTCGGATGCGCTTTCTCGAACTCGTCGAGAAGCACCACGGAGAACGGTTGTTCGCGGATGCGCGCGGTGAGCGAACGCGCGGAACCGTCGCCGCCATCATCGGTGAGCCGCCATGCGGCGTCGTCGGATTGGTATTCGCTCATGTCCAGACGCAGCAGACGTTCGCTGCTGCCGAACAACAGTTCGCCGAGGGTTTTCGCCAGTTCGGTTTTGCCGGTGCCGGTGGGGCCGGCGAACAGAAACACGCCGATCGGCCGAGCGGCATCGACCAAGCCGGCTTTCAGCATCGCGATGCGATCGACGAGACATTCCACCGCCTCGTCCTGACCGATCACGCGCTTGCGGAAGAACGCGCGCAACTGCTCCAAATCCAGACTTTGGCGATCGTCCAGCACGTCCAGCGGCAGGCCGCTGCGCGAGGCAATCGCGCGCAGCAGCGCTTCGTGATCCAGCGGCAGACGCGGCGGGTCGTCCGAGAGCGCGGCGCGCAAGGTTTCGTCGAGCAGACGCAGCGTGCGGCCCGGTTCGTGCTGTTCGGGGAAATACTGCGCCGCCATGCGCTGCGCTTCGTCCAGCGCACGCGCGTCGATCGGCGGGCGACCGAGCGCGGTTTCGCGTGCGCTCGCCCAGCGCGCGAGCACATCGCGCATCGCCGCATCGTCGGGCGAGCGCAGCGTCACCACTTCGGCGTGATGGCGCAGCACCGGGCGCGCCAGCAGCAATTGCGCCAAGGGCTGCGGTGTGGTCTCGCCCAGCATCAGCAAGCGGCCGCGTTCCATCGCCGGCAGCAGCAGGTCGAGAATGCCGCGCGGGTCTTGTTTGTGGCTGCCCTTGTGCAGCAGATCGAAAAAATCCTGCACGCGCCACAGCGCGCGCTTGCGATCCAACGCCGCGAGCAAGTCGCGGATACGCGCTTCCAATTCGCCGGTGTAGATTTGCCCGGCCATCACTTCGGCGGCCGAGGCCTCGAACAACAACCAACCTTCCGCGTGCAAACGCGCGAACAAACGATCGACCAGGATGGTCTTGCCGCTGCCGTGCTCGCCGCACAGCAGGATCGATTTGGGGCGTGGCGCGTTCACCAACTCGTGCAGTCGCTCCAGATCGCGCAGCAGTTCCGGGTGGTCGACGATGAGGTTCGCCGCAGCGCCCAGCTCGGTCCCGGCGCTCTCGCTCGGCGACCACACGCGACCGATGCCGCCCAGCGTTTGCTTTTCACGACGGCGACGCGATTCGTCGCTGGTTTGCGCCAGATACGGCGCGAGGGCCGGCTCCTGAAACTGCTTGAGCATGGCCTCGATGTCTTGAATCGAATGGTCGTCGAGTTCGTCGAAGGCCATCGCTTCCGGCTCGCCGGGCGGGGGATTGGCCTGCGCCCACCGAAAATAATCGCGCGCGCGCTGACGGACGCCCGGCGCGTCCCACCACCATCCGCGCGCATGCCGCAGCAACCACGGCATCGCCCGCGCGTCAGGCTGCGCTTGCAGCCAATCGAAAAGAAACCGCAACGGATAACCGCCGAACGGCATCGTCGCGGTCAACGCGGCCTGGGCGCTCACGTCGTTGCGTTCGCGCAAGGCCAATGCGGCCATGCACGACAGCGAGTAGCCGGGGGCGCTCAAGGCATCGACGATATCGGCCGGCGCGAATTCAGCGCTCGCCAACAACGCCGCGCCTTCGCGGAATTGCGCGATGCGCAGCAGATCGTCCGGATGCTGTACGCCATCGTCTTGTTGATCCACTTCGCGACGCAGACGGTACAGGCGGTCGCGGGGCGATTCCGCGGGCGCGTCCGCAGGCGTGTCCACGCCTGTCGTCGATCGCGCGTCGACGGCGGGTTGCGTGGGCGTCTCCGCGGAGGCCTCGCTCTGCGGCAGCGCGGGAAGGGGCGGGGTATCCGCCTGCGCGCGATCATCGTTCGCAGGGAGCGACGGATCGCGAACGTCGGAACGCGCTTCGCGCGTATCCCGCGACGCGCTGCGTGCGATGACGAAACCGACAACGACGCCGGCGGCGAACAATCCGATGACAAATACGATCGACACGTCGACTCCCTGGTGCGGTCCGAACACTCGCGACGCGTCTGCGCCGCGGCGTTCGGTCGAATCATTCCAATTGTTTCAAACGATACAACGCTTCCAACGCCTGCTTCGGCGTCAACTCGTCCGGATCGATCGCGGCCAGAGCATCCAGCGCGGCGGACGCGGGCGTGAACAGACCGAACTGCTGCGGTGCGTCCAGCGCTTGCGGGGTGAGGACCGGCGCCGGTGCATCGCGCCGTTGTTCGAGTTCCGCCAGACGCCCGCGCGCTTCGCGCACGACCGATCTGGGCAAGCCCGCGAGCGCCGCGACCTGCAGACCGAAGCTGCGATCGGCGGGGCCGTCTTTCACCGCGTGCATGAACACCAAGGTATCGCCGCCATGCGGGTCGTGGTGTTCCACCGCGTCCAAATGAACGTTGGCGATGCCGCTACCGGGTTGCGCCAGCGCGGTGAGTTCGAAGTAGTGCGTGGCGAACAGCGTGTAGCAGCGATTGGTTTCGGCCAAATGCTTCGCGCAGGCTTCGGCGAGCGCGAGACCGTCGTACGTCGACGTGCCGCGGCCGATTTCGTCCATCAGCACCAGCGATCGCGATGTGGCGTGGTGCAGGATGTAGCTGGTTTCGCTCATCTCGACCATGAAGGTCGATTGCCCGCGCGCCAAGTCGTCGCCGGCGCCGATGCGGGTCAGGATGCGATCGATCGGACCGATCCGCGCGTGCGTCGCCGGCACGAAGCTGCCGATATGCGCCAGCAGCACGATCAGCGCGTTCTGCCGCATGTAGGTGGATTTGCCGCCCATGTTCGGGCCGGTGACGATCAGCATGCGTCGCGGCGCGCGTTCGGACGCGTCGTCGCCGGCATCGAGGTCGGCGCCGTTCAACACCAGATCGTTCGGCTCGAACGGTTCGTCGCGCACCGCTTCCACCACCGGATGACGGCCGCGTTCGATTCGGATCTCCGCATCGTCCGACAGCGTCGGCATCGTCCAATCCAGCGACTGCGCGCGCTCGGCGAAGCACAGCAGCGCGTCGAGTTCGCTCAACGCTCCGGCGCAGCGCTTCAGCGCTTCCAGATGCAGGTTCAGCTCGTCCAGTACGCCTTCGTACAGCAGCTTCTCGCGCGTCAGCGAACGCTCGCGCGCCGACAGCACTTTGTCCTCGAAGGCTTTGAGTTCTTCGGTGATGTAGCGCTCGGCGCCGGTCAGCGTTTGGCGACGGGTGTAATGCACCGGGGCCTTGTCGGCCTGGCCTTTGCTGATTTCGATGTAATAGCCGTGGACGCGGTTGTAACCGACTTTCAGCGTCGGAATGCCGCTGGACTGGCGTTCGCGCGCTTCCAGATCGACGAGGAATTGATCGGCATGCGTGCTGAGTCGACGCAGTTCGTCGAGTTCGGCGTCGTAACCGTCGGCGATGGCGCCGCCGTCGCGGGCCAGCAGCGGCGGCTGCGGGGCGATGGCGCGGCGCAACCAGTCCGCCTGCGCATCGTGTTCGCCCATTTCGGCGCGCAGGGCGTTCAAGCGCGGCGAATCGGCGACGGACAGCGTCTCGCGTACGCTCGGCAGCAGCCCCAGCGCGTCGCGCAGCGTGGACAGATCGCGCGGGCGCGCGCTGCGCAAGGCGATGCGAGACAGAATGCGTTCGATGTCGCCCAGGCCGCGGAACGCATCGCGCAAGTCGCCGTCGAGGCGGCGTTCGATCAGCGTGCGTACCGCGTCGTGGCGTTCGCGCAGGACACGACGGTCGCGCAGCGGGCGATGCAACCAACGGCGCAGCAGACGTCCGCCCATCGGCGTGGCGGTGGTGTCCAGCACGCCGAGCAGGGTGTGCCGGGTATCGCCGTCGACGCGCGTATCCAATTCCAGATGACGGCGCGTGGCCGCATTCATCGCGATGGCTTCGTCGCCGGTTTCCACGCGGATCGCGGTGAGATGCGGCAGACGCTGCTTCTGCGTCTCTTCGACATAGCCCAGCAGTGCGCCCGCCGCGGCGACGGCCAGCGCACCCTTGCAGGGCATGGCTTCGTCGATGCCGAAACCGCTGAGATCGTGCACATCGAAGAAACGCAGCAGTTGCCGGCGGCCGGTATCAGCGTCGAACAGCCACGGCGCGCGGCGGCGCAGACCGGTGCGGGTCGTCGCGCCGGGCGGCCAGCCTTCTTCGTCTGGCAGCAGCAGTTCGGCGGGCTCCAGGCGCGCCAACTCGGCTTCCAGCGCATCGTCGCCGACGACTTCGCTGACCAGGAACCGGCCGCCGGCCAGATCGGCCCAGGCCAGCCCGTACCCGGTTTGCTTGGGCGAGGCCGAGCGCGCGACGGCCATCAACAAGGTGTCGCGGCGGTCCTGCAGCAAGGCTTCGTCGGTGACGGTGCCGGGGGTGACGACCCGCACCACCTTGCGTTCGACCAAGCCCTTGGCCAGCGCCGGGTCGCCGATCTGCTCGCAGATCGCCACCGACTCGCCCAGCGCGACCAGGCGCGCCAGATAGCCCTCGTAGGCATGGACCGGCACGCCGGCCATCGGGATCGGCTGCCCGGCCGAGGCGCCGCGCTGGGTCAGGGTGATGTCGAGCAGGCGCGCGGCTTTGCGCGCGTCGTCGTAGAACAGCTCGTAGAAATCGCCCATGCGGAAGAACAGCAGCACGTCCGGGTGCTCCGCCTTGGCGGCGAAGAACTGGCGCATGAGAGGAGTGTGGTCGCCCAAGCTCTTGTCATTCTTAGAAATTGTTTTTATATCAGTAGCTTGGGTCATCAGAACGAACGGTATCTAGGGGCGTGTAGGGGTGGTCAGGTGTCGATATGGGTGCATTCTTGTATCCATTGTGTATCCACGTCTAGAATCAAGGTGAAATCCATGTATCCATGGATACGTGTCGGAAAGGGACGCAATGGCCAAGGTGCGCTTGGATACACCAAATTACAGCACACATGATCCCGCCAAAGCGAAGTCCGGCACCAAGTGGAGCCTGACAGAGAAACAGCTTCGGAGCCGGGACTTGAACACGGCCAATTATCCGGTGATCGAGCCTAACGGGAAATTGGCATTCAAACCTCGCTCCCCGGCCGAGGCCGGCAAGCCCTATCGCTTCAAATTGGAAGGCGCCCCGACCGGCGTAGGGATCTACGTAGGCCCAAAGGGCGTCATCTATGAAATGGGCAAGCGGGGCCCCGAGGGCTTCCGTCGAGTGGCTCTGGGCAACGTGCTGGACCTGTCCATGGAGGAGGCCTACGACCAGGCCAGGAAGTGGGCCAAG
>JADZBF010000237.1 GCA_020852215.1 Lysobacter sp.
GCGATATCCCGTTGGCGCCGCCGGAGGCCATCGAAGCGGCCTTGACCCGCCGCGTCTTCGTGTCCACGGGCGAGGCGAACGTCGTCGATTATCTCCATCGCACGGTGGCCGAATATCTGGGCGCTTGTTGGCTCGCCGAGAAAATCGTCGGCGGCCTTCCGCTGGCCCGCATACAGGCTTTACTCGGGGTGGACGGCTACCCCGCATCGTCGCTTCGCGGCCTGCACGCATGGCTCGCCGTGCTGTCGCCCGATAGCGCCTCGGCGCTGATCGATGCCGACCCCATGGGCGTGGTCATGTATGCCGATGCGGCGAAACTCGGCCCTGGGCACAAGGCGCATTTGCTGAAAGCGCTGAGCCTGCATGCGGAGCGAGACCCCTGGTTCTATCGCGGCGCGTATGCCGTCTATGAGATTGGCGCATTGTCCGACCCCTGCATGACGGACGCGTTCCGCGAAGTATTGCTCGACAAACAAGCGCCTTTTGCTCTCCGCAGATTGGTGGCGGACGCGCAGGCGCAAGGGACGCCATTGCCTGCGCTGCGTGACGATATGCAGGCAATTTTGTTGGATAGGGACCAGCCCTTCGGGCTTCGAGATGCTTGTCTGAAAGCGCTTATTGCGATAGGCGATGTCGGGAGCGAATCCGCGCTCGCTGTATACCCGGCGTTAGGCGACGACGAAAGTGCCCTGCGCTTACGAGCAGGCATGATTCGCGAGCGGTATGGGCAAGGCTTGACGGCCGACGATTTCGTACGATTCGTCTCCACGATGCTATCAGTCCGTCATGACTTGACGATCGGCACCGCCTACGCGTTGGATCGCAAGATACCGGTGGAGGGTGCCGCCGACCTTTTGGATCGCCTCGACTTTACGGGGATGATGCCGGGACACGGGTTTTCGCTCCGGAAAACCTACGATCTGGTTCGTATCTACGAAAGTCTGTTTTTGAAAGCTCTCCAGGCTCGGTCATTGCCGTCGTCGCATCATTTGTACGTTTGGCTGCGAGTATTGATGCGTTATGCGGCGAGATACCGTCTTCAAGGCGATTTCGTCAAAACCGTCGCATCGGACGCCTCGCTCGCCGACGCGCTGCTGGATGCATGGGTTGAACATAGCGAAATCGATGACAGAAGCAATGGCGGATGGCCCACCTTTCAGCGAGTTTTCGCAGGTTGTTTCAACGAAGCGCGAATGATGTCGCGATTGCTCGAATGGTTGAGCAAACTTGGGGCAGAGAAGGCCCGTTTCTTTTATGGGCACGTCTTATTTCTGTGCTTTTCCGCCCCGGAACGTTACGACGACTTATTCTGGGCGGCATACCTCATCGCGGATGCGGACGACCGTCTTATGTCGGTGCGGGACTGGCACTGCGTTTGCGTTATCGACGATATACGACTCGAAAATCAGGAAATCATTCGGAACCAGAAAGAGGAGCAGGCCCGGTCTCGAGACGAAGCGCTCGCGCACTTCGACGCGCATCACGATCAGATTGTTTCGGGCGAGCGCCTTGACTGGATCGGTAAGATCGCCGATCACTATTTCGGAGATGAGGATGTCGATGACCTTCAATTAGACCCGATTCCGCGGCTTCAAGTGTTCTTCGGCCCCGAACGAACAGAATCGGCGCTTTCGGGGTTGCGGGCGCTGGTAGCGAAAAGGAAAGCACCCCCGCTCTCCGAAATGCTCGAGTTGAAGGCGAAGAATGAATATTTCCCTTGGTGGCTAGGCGTGCTCGCTGGTTTGGATTTGTTGTCGGAGCAGCAAATCGAAGAAACTGTTTTTGAGGAAGAATTCCTGCGTTCGGCAATCGCCATCGCTTGCCTGCGATCCGTCTATCGCGAGAAAGGCAATACCACTGAACCTTGGGAGCATGCTTGGCTCGATGCGGTCATCCGCAATCGTCCGGCAGTGGTACGTGAGACCTACGCGGCGATTATCGAAGCCGAGTTGGCGCGAGGTCTGCGGTCGCCGGAAGGGATGAGTGAATTCAAAGAACCTGCACTGTCCGGTCCCGAGCGTGGCGCATTGATCGTGGGGCTTCTGTCGCGATTTCCGCAGATGCACTCCGACGCGCTGGAGTCATTCTTGCAGATGGCGAAAGAAGACAGTGTCGTTTCGCAGCTTTCGCAAGCAGTCGCCGCAGGCGTAACGGCAGAAATTGCACAGGACGAACAACATCGTCAAGACCGAGAAGATACGCGTCGACTATGGCTCGCATTCGGCTTTCTGACTGAACCGGAGCGGTATCGGCCGCAGATCGAAACGCTGGACCAAGACGCAGCGAAAGCGATGGCGTGGCCTTTGTTGCAGGCGGGATCGCTGGATCGTCATCGGCAATCCGATTTCGGCAACTATTCGGTCGAACAACTCGAATTCGTGGCGGTCCATGCAGCCCGATTTTACCCCTACGCCCCCAGACCGACAGGCGTCACGAGTGGCGACCAAAATCCATGGGACATCAGTGCCGCCATCGGCAACATCCTTGCGACGCTGGCCGCGAGCGAAGACGATGCCGCCCGTGATGCCTTGCAGCGGCTTTCGATTCACCCGGCGCTCGAAACTTACGCGCACCAGGCACGACATGCCTTGGCCGAACAGCATATACGCCGTATCGACACAGCCTATGCGCCCTGCGATTGGCGCTCGGCCGCGCAAACTCTCGAAAACCGTGCGCCCTCGTCCATTCATGACTTGCATGCGCTGGTGCTGGATCAACTCGACACCATCGCTCGACAGATCGCTCACGGCAATACCGACGCTTACAAACAATTCTGGAACGAAAACGCTCATGCCAAAGTCGTGTCGCCGAAGCCGGAAGAAAGCGCTCGCGATGCGTTGATCGTGATGTTGCGTCCGAGGTTGTATCCGTTTGACCTCAGCGTGGAGCCCGAAGGGCATATGGCGCGGGACAAGCGCGCCGATATCGTCGTTCAGGCGCCCGGCATGAAATGCCTGATCGAATTGAAGCGCGACTACCACGCCGAAGTTTGGACAGCGGCGGAAGGTCAGCTTGAACGC
>JADZBF010000238.1 GCA_020852215.1 Lysobacter sp.
CACGCGACGATGGTCGGCCGTCCGGTCGCGATGCACGCGATGCGCGGGATCAGCGCGCACAGCAACGGTTTTCACACTTGTCGCGCGCTGCACGTGCTGCAACTGCTGCTGGGCGCGGTGGATACGCCGGGCAGTTTTCGCTATCAGCCGCCGTTCCCAAAACCGGCACCGCCCGCGAACCGTCCCGGAAAAACGCGGCGCGAGAACGGCGCGCTCGATGCCGCGCCGCTGGGCTTCGTCCACGGCCCCGAAGATTTGCTGGTCGATGCGCAAGGACAGCCGCGCCGGATCGACCACGCGTTTTCCTGGGCGTACCCGCTGGCGGCGCACGGCATGCTGCATACCGTGATCCGCAACGCGCACGCGGCCGACCCGTACAAGATCGACGCGCTGATGCTGTTCATGGCCAATATGAGTTGGAATTCGGCGATGAACACGCAAGAGACGATGCGCTGGCTCACCGACAAAGACGACAACGGCGACTATAAAATCCCACGCATCATCTACAGCGACGCCTACGCCAGCGAAATGGTGGCGTACGCCGATTTGGTGTTGCCGGACACCACGTATTTCGAGCGCTACGACGCCATCAGCCTGCTCGATCGCCCGATCTCCGACGCCGACGGCGCCGCCGACGCGATTCGTCGGCCGCTGTTCGACTCCGCGACGCAACTCGATGCCGATGGCCGGCCGCGCGATGTGCGCGGCTTCCAGTCGGTGTTGTTGGATTTTGGGGCGAGGCTCGGCTTGCCCGGCATGAGCGATGACACCGGCGCACCGTCGTATCGCGACTACGCAGATTACATGGTGCGTCACGAACGCGCGCCGGGCGTGGGTTTGATGGCGGGCTGGCGCGGCGCCGACGGCGACAAGCAAGGCAAGGGCGAAGCGAATCCGCAACAACTGCAGCGCTATATCGAACACGGCGGCGTCTGGCGCAACGAGATCCCGGCCTCTGCGCGCTATTACAAAATGGCCAATCGCGAGTATTTGCGTTGGGCGCAGGGCTTCGGTTTTCTCGCGAACGACGCGCCGATCGTGCTGCGCTTGTATTCCGAAACGCTGCAGCGCTTTCGCTTGG
Organism: Lysobacter sp.; assembly: GCA_020852215.1. GTDB lineage: Bacteria > Pseudomonadota > Gammaproteobacteria > Xanthomonadales > Xanthomonadaceae > Lysobacter_I. The sequence goes on from JADZBF010000238.1 coordinate 1,082, forward strand.
CCGCGCAGGGCCACGGCGCGCACCAGCCGCCCGACGCGCACCGCGAACGTGTGGCGACGTATTTCGATCCGCTGCCGATCTGGTACGAACCGTTCGAGTCTGCGCACCTCGCGCAGGAATCGACCGCATCGAACGATTCCGATTCGAACAAGGCGAATGCGTTTCCGCTTTCGGCCATCACCCAGCGCCCGATGTTCATGTATCACGCCTGGGGCTCGCAGAACGCATGGTTGCGGCAAATCGCGACGCGCAATGCGCTGTATTTGCACCCCGACACCGGCGCGAAGTACGCCATCGCCGACGAGGATTGGATCGAAGTGCGCTCGCACCACGGGGTTATCGTGGCGCAAGCGAAATTCGCGACGAACATGCAACCCGATACCGTGTGGACCTGGAACGCGATCGGCAAACGCAAGGGCGCGTGGCGGCTGCCGAACGACGCGCCGGAAGCCGAAAAAGGTTTTCTGCTCAATCATCTGATTTCCGACATCACCCCGCGCGGCGACTACGCCAATGCCGATCCAGTCACCGGCCAGGCCGCGTGGTTCGATTTGCGCGTATCGATCCGCAAAGCCGATGTCGCGGGCGCGAGTGCGCCGCAGTTCGCGACGCTGGCGCTGACGACCATCGCAGGCGCGCGGGCGCAACAGCAGTCTTCGTACGAAGACGGAGCGCCGTCATGAACATCGACCTGCTGCTCACGCTCTGCGTGCTGACCGGCGCGGTCGCGTTGTTCATCAGCGAAAGATTGCCGGTCGACGTCGTCGCGATCCTGGTGCTGTCCAGCCTTCTGTTGCTCGGGGTGGTCACGCCGACCGAGGCCTTGTCCGGTTTCAGCAGCCCGGCGACGATCACGGTCGCGGCGATGTTCGTGCTCAGCGCGGGTCTGCAGCGAAGCGGCGTGCTGCGCGGACTGGGCGAATGGCTGCGCAAAGTGAAATCGCCTTGGCTGATGACGTTGACGATGATGACGATCGTGGCGTTTTCCTCCGCCTTCATCAACAACACCGCCATCGTCGCTATCTTCCTGCCGTTGGTGTTGGCCGCGGCGGTCGCGCAAGGGCGCGCGCCCTCCAAGTTTCTGATACCGCTTTCGTTCGCGTCGCAGTTCGGCGGTGTCTGCACGCTGGTGGGCACATCCACGAATCTTTTGGTGGATGCGTTGGCGCGCAAGTCCGGACAGCCGGGATTCGATCTGTTCGAGTTCGCGCCGTTGGGACTGTGGTTCGTTGGCGTCGGCATGGCGTATATGCTGTTGGCGCAGCGCTTTCTGTTGCCCGATCTGGGCATTCCCAACAGCGCGAGCGACGAACACCGGGGACGTTATATCGTCGAGCTGCATGTCGACCCGTCGTCGCCCGCGATCGGACGCACCGGCGCGACGACGCTGCCGGTCGAAGCCACCGATACATTTCTTCTCGAAGTCTTTCGCGATGGCCGCGCAATGAGGCAGCCGCGTTCCAGCGCGATCGAAGCGGGCGACATTCTGCTGGTGCGCGGCGACTGGAACGAAATTCAACGTTTACGTCGAACACTGCGGCTCCACCACGACCAGGTTGCGCCGGACCTGGACGGCGACCCGGAACGCACGCGGCTGCACGCCGAAGCGATGATCGCGCCGGGTTCGACGCTGATCGGAAAAACCCTGGCGCAACTGCGTTTCGGTCATGTCTATCGTGCGCGCGTGCATGGTCTGCAGCGCTCCGCCGCGGCCGTACCGCGCACGCGACTCGATCATGTTCCGCTGACGGTCGGAGATATTCTGTTGCTCGACGCTTCGCCCGCCGCGATCGAGGATCTGCGCGCGGACCCGGGATTCGTCGTGCTGGGTCAGCGCGAACAGCCGGGCGTGGATGTCCGTCGTGCGCTGCTGTCGCTCGGCGTGATGGTCGCTGCGATCGGTTTGTCCGCGCTCGGCTGGATGCCGATCGTCGTGTCCTCCCTGCTCGGTTGCGCGGTGCTCGTCGCGCTGCGCTGCCTCAAGCCGGAAGAGGCTTACGCCGCCGTCGATTGGCGCGTGATCGTCTTGCTCGCGGGCGTTCTGCCGCTCGGCATCGCGCTGCAGAATTCCGGCGGGGCGGATTGGGTCGCGCAGCATGCGATGGCGTGGGTTGGCGGGTTCGGCCCGGTGTTCGCGCTGGCCTTGATTTATCTGATCACCGCGTTGATGACCGAAGTGATGAGCAACAACGCCGCGGCCGTGCTGGTAGTACCGATCGCGATCGCCACCGCGGATGCACTCGGCGTAGACACCAAGCCGTTCCTCGTCGCCGTCGCGTTCGCCGCCTCCACCAGCTTCGCCACACCCGTCGGTTATCAGACGAACACGATGGTATACACCGCCGCGGGCTATCGTTTCTCGGACTTTCCGAAAATCGGTGTGCCGCTGAATCTGCTGTTCTGGATCATGGCCGTAATCTTGATTCCCCGTTACTTCCCATTCGGGCCATGACTGCGCTACCGCCGCCATCGAAGAAGAAACTCGGACTGGTGATCGATCTCGATACCTGCGTGGGCTGTCACGCCTGCGCGGTGAGCTGCAAACAATGGAATGCCGGTGCGGCGGGGCCGGATAGCGAACCCTACGGCGCATCGCCGTCGGGCGTGTGGTTCAACCGCGTGCACAGCTACGACATCGCGCCGACAGCGGCCTGCGGCGGTGCCCCCGCGCAGCCCGCGATGACGCTGCATTTTCCGCGCTCCTGCCTGCATTGCGAAACGCCGGCCTGCGTCACCGTCTGCCCGACCGGCGCCAGTTTCAAGCGCGCCGAAGACGGTATCGTGTTGATCGACGAGGACAAGTGCATCGGCTGCAAGTTGTGCAGTTGGGCCTGCCCTTACGGCGCGCGCGAATACAGCGAAACCCAGGGCGTGATGACGAAGTGCACGCTGTGCGTCGATCGCATCTACGACGAATCGCTGGCCGAGGCGGATCGCCAGCCCGCCTGCGTGCAAGTCTGCCCGACGCGCGCGCGGCATTTCGGCGATTTGGGCGACCCGAATTCCGAGGTGTCGAAACTCGTCGTCGAACGCGGCGGCGTCGCACCGATGCCGGAACTCGGCTACGCACCCGTCAATCGCTATCTGCCGCCACGTCCGCGTCGCGCGGGCGACACCGACGATACCGTCGCCGCGCGCGAAGGCGAAGCGCTCGACAGCGCTGCACTGCCGCCGTTGTTGCGTTGGCTGGACAAGGTGTTGTCGCGATGAACGATGCGCGACGACCGCCGCCTGCGGGCCTTGCGCTACCCGCGCTGGGCTATCTCGCACTGGAGGCATGGTGGCTGTGGCCGCTCACCGGGGCGCCGAGTGCGCTGCGCTTCGCCTTGGTCGCGTTGTTGGTCGTCGGCGTACTGTTCGAAAACAAAGCCGCAGTGCCGTTGTGGATGCTGTACAACCTTTTCGGCGCATTGGTATTCGCGTCGAATTCTTTCGCGGCTGCGAAGGACTCCGGCGTCGATAGCGCAATATTGGCAGCGCTCGCTGTCGCCGCGCTCATCAATATGGCTTATCTCTTTTTCGTCTACGAACCTCCGCAGTCGAAAACCCGCGAAATCGCTTGATGCGCCCAACTCTATCCATCGTCTTGTTCACCACGCTCTCCGGCGCCGGCTTCGGCCTGTGGTTCTGGATCGCGCTGCGCATCGCACTGGGCGACCGCGCGGAGTGGTTCGACGGCCTCGGCTGGGCATTGGGTTTGATCGCGGGCGCGGCGCTGGTCGCCATCGGCACACTCGCGTCGCTCTGGCATTTGGGAAAACCCGCGCGTGTGTGGCGCGCATTCTCGCAATGGCGCACGTCGTGGATGTCGCGCGAGGGCGTTTTCGCGTTGGCGGCGTTCGCGGTCGCGGCTTGCGCGCTCGCCGTTCAATCGGTGTGGATCGAGCTGCCGCAGGAAGCGCTCGTGTTGCGGTTCGTCGCCGCAACGCTTGCGCTGCTGTGCGTCGCCGCGGTTTACAGCACCGCGATGATCTACGCCTCGCTCGTGCCGATTCCGGCATGGCGGCATCGTTTGGTCGTGCCGGCGTATCTGTCGTTCGCCGCGTTGGGCGGCGGCATTCTGTTCGGCCCGTTCGCGGGCACCACGCTCGATGTTCCCGCGCTCGCGAATGCGGGCGTTATCGGCGGCGCGTTCGCGCTGTGGGCGATCAAACGGCGCTACTGGCGCGATATCGATCGCACGCCGCTGCCGCACGACACCGGCGACGCCGTCGGCTTGCCCGGCCGTCGCGTCTCGACGTTCGAGCGCCCGCATACCGAAGCGAACTTCGTGACCCGCGAAATGGTGTTCGTGTTCGCGCGGAAACATGCGAAACGTCTGCGGCTCGTCGCGAGCGTTCTGTTCACGGCTGTACCTGCTATGTGCGCGGTACTCGCGTGGTGGTTACCGCAGAGCGATGGTGCGCTGCTGTGGGTCGCCGCCGTCGCGTTCCAACTTGGCGCGATGATCGAACGCTGGCTGTTCTTCGCCGAAGCGAGGCATGTGGTGGCGTTGTATTACTGACGGCTAAAGCTCTAAATGCCTGCTCGAAATCGCGACCCGTCGCATCGTTCGCAGTACCGTTTTACGGTCTAACGCTGAATTACTCCAGGCCGCGAAGCGGTGTCGGCTTGAATGAATCGTTAGCTCTCGCCGGCATGAACGCGTTGAGCTCCAGCACGGTCAGCCTTAGCTTTAACGACCGCGCCCACGCCGCACAGAACAGCGACGACAAGAGGCACGTAACCCAATGTGCTGCCCTGCGACAGCATGGCGCCCGCCGCGATCAGTGCGCAACAGGCAACGAGTGCGAATTGCGTCGCGGTAAGACGTTTGAGATGTTGCATTACGGAATCTCCATGATCATTTTGTGAGGCCTAAGAACCTGTTCAATCTCTTCTTACGGCTTGTGCAACCACATAGAACCGCGCCGTTTCTGTACGTCGGCTTGATCATTCCCCTCCCTTTCGCGTAGCGAAGGGGAGGGTTAGGGAGGGGTTGTGAACGCCTCTCGGCCCTTCTACCCCCTCCCAACCTCCCCCTGCGCTACGCGCAAGGGGAGGAGGTCTCCTCGGACAGATTTTGAACAGGCTCTACGGCCGTATCGATTCGTGAACGATGAACTCGCCCGCACCAAGATCCAACAACTGCTGCGCCACCCGCTTGCCCAGCGCTTCCGGCTCATCGCCGAACGCTGCGCTGCGCACCGCGCGGCCGTCGGCGGCGGAACCGACCAACCCGGACAAATGCATACCACCGCCTTCGCACAGTTCCGCGAACGCCGCCACCGGCACTTGGCAACTGCCGTGCAGAGTGCGGTTCATCGCGCGCTCGGCTTCGACGCAGACCCGCGTCTGCGCGTGATCCAGCGTCGCGAACAGCGCGCGCGTCGCTGCATCATCGTCGCGGCATTCCACCGCGATCGCGCCTTGCGCGGGTGCGGGCAGCCAAGCGGGCGTATCCAGGCGCGAGCGAATGCGCGATTCGAACCCGAGCCGCTGCAAACCCGCGCAGGCCAGCACGATGGCGTCGTAGTCGCCGGCATCGAGTTTGGCTAGCCGTGTGTTGACGTTGCCGCGTAAATCGGCGAGTTGCAGATCGGGCCGCAGCGCGCGCAGTTGCGCTTGGCGCCGCAGCGAGGACGTGCCCACGCGCGCGCCCTGCGGCAACCCGTCGATGCCGTCGTAACGATTGCTGACGAAAGCGTCGGCGGGATCGGCGCGTTTGAGGATCGCCGGCAACGCGAACGGGCCGTCCAATTCCATCGGCACGTCTTTCAGCGAATGCACGGCGCAATCGGCTTCGCCGCGCAGCATCGCTTGCTCCAATTCCTTGAGGA
>JADZBF010000239.1 GCA_020852215.1 Lysobacter sp.
TGAGCAACAAAATCACAGCAGAAACCTGCACAAACCCAAGAAAATTCTCTGGATACAACTTCCAGCGATTCAGCAACCGACGCTTGTGCTTCATCCAGGCGAAGAACCGCTCCACGATCCAACGCCGCTTGTAACGACGCAACTCACGACCGTCCTGCGTCGTCGGCTTCTTGCGGTTCTTCCGGTGCGGCGAAACCAGCTTCACGCCCTTCCCGCGCATATGATCTCCAGATCATCGCTGTCGTATGCCCGGTCTCCGATCAGCACTTCCGGCATCGCCTCAATCATGTAGAAGTCGAAGCTCAACTGCACCAGCTTGACCTCATGGTGATTCGCCGCATGCGTGCTCACCGACAGGAAAAATCAGGGGTCAGAGTAAACTTTCCTGATCTTTGATCTTCGCTGTTTGATTTTGATCTTCACTCGCTATTGACGCGTCGTACAACTTCGGCTTTCATCGCGAGGTGAATCTCCTTGCGCAATCTGCACAAATGGTTCGCCATTCCCACGCGTGGCGACGCGTTCGTCATCCCCGCCGCGTTGGGGTTCGTCTGGCGCGGTATGAGGCGAACGGCAACGCAACATAGCGGCAATAGAAGACGCGAGCGGCCCCACCATGGCCGCGTAACTCGCGATCGACCAAAGAACCGGTTAAGGCCCAAACTCGGCTCCCGATGCCAAATCCCGGTCGAGGCCTTATCCTTGGCGGCCTTGTTTCGCCCGCGCCCGCGCGGGGAACGCTCTCAGCCGACCGCCCATGACCGCAGATCGCTATCCCGACTATCCCTTCACGCCCAAGCGCATGGAAGTGCGCCCCGGGATTTCGATGTCGTATTTGGACGAGGGGCCGCGGGACGGGGAGGTGGTGGTGATGGTCCACGGCAATCCGTCGTGGAGTTACTACTGGCGGCATCTGGTGGCGGGGTTGAGCGATCCCGCTCAAGGCAAAGCGTACCGTTGCATCGTGCCGGATCACATCGGTATGGGTCTGTCGGACAAGCCGTCCGATGCGGATTACGCCTACACCCTGCAATCGCGGGTGGACGATCTGACGCGTTTGCTCGCCGGGCTGGGGATCGACGGGCCGGTGACGTTGGCGGTGCACGATTGGGGCGGGATGATCGGGTTCGGATGGGCGCTCGCGCACGAGGCGCAGGTGCGTCGCTTGCTGATCACCAATACCGCCGCGTTCCCGCTGCCGCCGGCCAAGCCGTTGCCGTGGCAGTTGAAGATGTGCCGCGATACGGCGCTGGGCGCGTTCCTGGTGCGCGGGTTCAACGCCTTCGCCGCGGGCGCCGCGCGCGACGGCGTGGTGCGGCCGATGCCGGCCGATGTGCGCCGCGCGTATTTGGCGCCTTACGATTCGTGGAAGAACCGCATTTCCACGCTGCGTTTCGTGCAGGATATTCCGTTGGCCGAAGGCGACCGCGCATGGACGCTGTTGAACGCCGCCGCCAAGCGTTTGCCGGCGTACGCCGATCGACCCGCGTTCATCGCCTGGGGTCTTCGCGATTTCGTGTTCGATCATCACTTCCTCGAAGGTTTCACCCGCGCGTTGCCGAACGCCGAAACGCATGCCTTCGAGGACGCGCACCACTACGTGCTGGAAGACAAGCACGAGGTGCTGGTACCGGCGATGCGGCGGTTCCTGGATACGCATCCGATCTGATGCGGCGTCGCGGGTCAACGGAATCGTTGGCCCGGATCAAATCCGAATTCGTCCCCGACTCCTACGCTGCCGCCACCTCAGCTTGGGCGGTGGTGCCGTGACGCGTTTCGACATCGTGGTGGTGGGCGCCGGCCCGGCCGGTTTGTGCTTCGCGCGCTCGCTGGCCGGCAGCGGATTGAAGATCGCGCTGGTGGAGCGCCAACCGCGCGTGGCGTTGGCCGAGCCTGTTGACGACGGCCGCGAAATCGCTCTCACGCATCGTTCGCATCGGCTGATGCAAGGCCTCGGCCTCTGGGTGCATTTGGCGGACGACGAACGCGCGATGTTGTGCGATGCTTTGGTGCTGGACGGCGACGATCCCGACGGCTTGCGTTTCCGCCACCAAGACAGCGGGCACACGCAACTGGGTTGGTTGGTGTCGAACCGCGCGATCCGTCGTGCGGCCTTCGTCGAAGCGATGGCGAGCGCCGACGTGACGCTGTTCGACGGCGTGCGCACGACCTCCGCGCGCACCGGTGCCGACGGCGTCGAAGTGAAGCTGGAGAATGGCGCCGCGCTTTCGGGCGATCTGTTGATCGCGGCCGACAGCCGCAAACAGGACGCCATTTCGCGACCGTTCGTCGGTGCAGACGATTGCGTCATCATGGCGATATCCGGCGCGGCCATCGATCGACCGAAAACGATCGCTGCGGTCGATGATCGCGTTCAGTCGGCCGTCGGCGTATCCGAACCGCGCGCGCTATCGAAGTCTTCCCGCGTCAACGGCGCCATGCCGTGCAGAATGCGCGCGCGATCGCATTGCGAGCTGGGTTCGCCGTTTTCCCAGGACACGCGCAGTTCGCGGCATACGGATGGTCGCATCTCGTAGATCCCGCATTGCGCTTGTCGGCCGATATCGCCTTCAAGCGCGACGCAGCGCGGTTGTTTCGACCACGTGTCGCGCATGCAGCGTTGGTGCGCATCGAGAACTTCGGTCAACGCCACCGGTACGACGCCGCCCAGCGACGGTTCGGCTTCCGACCAATGCAAACTGACGCGATAGGCAGCGCAACAGGCGCCGCAGGTGAGGCATGGATGCGACATGGCGCGGCATACGATGGCGAAGTCGCGATTCTAGCGTCGTGCGCGGCCTCGATGCGTTACGCGGGGATAGCGATTTGGGCGCGCCCGCGATGACCGCTACAATTCCGCGATGACCACGCCCTGCAACATCGCCGCGCGCCTGCCCGAACTGGCCCGCGAGCGCCCCGATCAAATCGCGATGCGCTGCCCTGGGCGCGACGGCGCCTACGCCATCGCCTTGACCTATGCCGATCTGGATCGTCGCAGCGACGCCATCGCCGCGGGGCTCGCCGCGCGCGGTATCGTGCGCGGCACGCGCGCGGTGCTGATGGTGCGGCCCACACCCGAATTCTTCCTGCTGATGTTCGCGCTGTTCAAGGCCGGCGCGGTGCCGGTGCTGGTGGACCCGGGCATCGACAAACGCGCGTTGAAACAATGCTTGGCCGAAGCGCGACCCGAGGCGTTCATCGGCATTCCGTTGGCGCACTTCGCGCGCTTTTTGCTTGGTTGGGCGAGCGATGCGCGCATCCGCATCACCACCGGCGCGCGCGCGTTCTTCGCCGACGTCACCTTGGCCGATGTCGAACGCGCAGGCGCGAACGCGGGTCCGCAATTGGCCGACACGCAGCCGGACGACGTGGCGGCGATTCTGTTCACCAGCGGCTCCACTGGCGTGCCGAAAGGCGTGGTGTATCGCCATCGCCATTTCGTGGCGCAGATCAAGATGATGCGCGAAGCCTTCGGCATCGAACCCGGCGGCGTGGATTTGCCGACGTTCCCGCCGTTCGCGTTGTTCGACCCGGCGCTCGGTCTCACTTCGATCATTCCCGACATGGATCCCACGCGGCCCGCGAACGCCGACCCGCGCAAACTGCATGCGGCGATCGCGAAGTTCGGCGTCGATCAGTTGTTCGGTTCGCCCGCGCTGATGCGCGTGTTGACCGATCACGGCCAACCGCTGCCGACACTCAAACGCGTGACCTCGGCCGGCGCGCCGGTGCCGGCGGATGTGGTGTCGAAAATCCTGAGTTTGCTGCCGCCGGATGCGCAGTTCTGGACGCCGTACGGCGCGACCGAATGCTTACCGGTGGCGGTGATCGAAGGCCGAGAACTGGTCACGCTGCGCGAACGCACCGAACAGGGCGCGGGCACTTGTGTCGGCCGCCCGGTGCCGCCGAACGACGTGCGCATCATCGCCATCACCGACGACCCGATCGCGGATTGGGCTGACGCAGTGGCGGTGAAGGGCGGCATCGTCGGCGAAATCACCGTCGCCGGCCCCAGCGCCACCGATCTGTATTTCAATCGCGAAGCGCAAACCCGCAACGCGAAAATCCGCGAGACCTTGCCCGAAGGCGGCGAACGCATCGTGCATCGTATGGGCGATCTTGGCTATTTCGACAGCGAAGGCCGGCTGTGGTTCTGCGGCCGTAAATCGCAGCGCGTGGTCACATCGAACAACACGCTGTGCACCGAACAGATCGAACCCGTGTTCAACACCCATCCCGACGTGCGCCGCACCGCCCTGGTCGGCATCGGCGCCTTCGGCACGCAACGCCCCGTGCTGTGCGTGGAACTCCGCGAAGGCGCGAACGCGAACGACTGGCCACGCATCGAAACCGAACTGAGCAAACTCGGCGAAGGCTTCGTCCACACCGCGAAAGTCGAAACCTTCCTGCGTTACCCGAAAGCGTTCCCGGTTGATATCCGGCACAACGCGAAGATCGGGCGGGAGAAATTGGCGGTGTGGGCGGCGAAGCGGGCGTAGAACCCATCTCAAAATCAAACGCCAACGATTTTCAGCCGTCATCCCGGCGAAAGCCGGGAACCCGCTTGAGAAAACACGACGAAAAGCTGGGTTCCGGCTTTCGCCGGACTGACGATATCAAGCTGATCCGTTTCTCCACCGATTTTGAGATAGGTTCTAGAACCTCTCTCAAAATAGACATCTGAAGAAAACGGCTGCAAA
>JADZBF010000240.1 GCA_020852215.1 Lysobacter sp.
GCCACGCGCGCGGCGCGGTCGACGATCAAATGTTGAAAGCGAGAGGCGATTTGCTGCAATTGCGCGCGATCGCGGTAAGCGATATTGACGAACGATAGCCGGTCGTCCGGCGTTTGCGCGGCGGGTGTCGCGGGATCGGCTGCAAAGGCCGGCCATGCGGACCCGAGCGCCAGCACCAGCGCGAACGCCAACCGGGCGGCGAAACGTGGGGAGCGAGATCGAACATCATCGCGAAGATGTTGCCGATCGTCGCGAAAACCGTCATGCGGCGGTGAAACGAGCATACGAACTCCTTGCTTGGATGCGGTCGACTTCGATTCGACCGGAAACGTCGCCTGCTCGCGACGCGTGTGCAGCCCCCTGCGCGGGCGAATCTATCCCAAAACCCGGGCGGAAAGTGTGGACGGGCGAGCGGTTCGGTTTCGCACGGGCAAAAAAGACGCCATGTCGGCGACGCGTCGTCGTCGGGTGGCCGCCGAACGCCCCAGACATCGGTCGCCGAAACGGATCGAGCCGCGCGGTCGGAACCGGCCATCGATGTCGCGGCGGAAGATGTCGAACTCCAAATCCCGATGGCAGGTTTCGGTGTATACCGGCGTGACGAAGGTGCTGACCGGGCGATGGACCGAGGCGTAATCCGCGTCGCGATCAAGCCCGAGTTCGAGCCCGCGAACAAGTACGCGAACAAGACCGCGAACAAGCCCGCCATTGGCATCAGCGATCGACGTTGGCGTTCCGCAGGCTATCGGCAGCCCGATGCCGAACGTCGGGCGAGGCCGGGAAACGACATCGATTCGCGCGTCGATCTCGGCGAAAATCGGAAGCGGGATCACGTTCCGGTCCCGGTCGGCTCGCGAAAAGGTCGGGTGACGAAGTATCGTAGGCGTCGCGTCGTTCGTGCCGGACGGGGGATGCGGACACCGCATGGGGAGGGGCCATGTCGAGCATGGAGTCGATGTCGACTCGCGAGTTGATCGCCTGCGAATGCCGTCAATTGGTGTTGAGTCAGGGCGTGGCCGGGGCTTTGGCCACCTTCGCGGTTTCGACCCTGTTTCTGCTCGCGATGCGCGAGGTGCATTCCGCCGAACGCCTCGCGATTTGGGCCGTCGCAGTGCTCTCGATTTCGCTGCTTCGGGTCGCGCTGGCGATCTGGACCAAGCGCAGCGGCCCGGTCATCGGCCGTTTGCCCAATACGCGCGCGGTGTGCTTGATCGTCGGTGCGCTGGCGGGAGGCGTTTGGGGCGCCGCCGCGACGTGGCTGTTCCCGCTGGGTCATAGCCAGTTGTACTTCGTCGCCGCTTTCCTGTTGATCGGCATGCCGGCCGGCGCCATCAGCAGCTTCGGCGCGTGGTGGCCGGCGTATGCGGCCTACGTGGCCGCCAGCGTCGGTCCCTTCGCCGTGTATTTTCTGATCGCGGGCGGCGCGGAATTCGCGGTCGCGGGTTGGGCGGCCTGTTTGTTCGGTCTGTTCCTGGTCCGCGAGGGCTATGTGATGGGCCGCACCATCCAACGCAATCTCGCGCAACGCATCGCATTGCTGGACATGACTCGCAGCCTGGGCGAGGCACTCGACCGCGCGGACGACGCCAATCGCGCGAAGTCCACGTTTCTCGCGAACATGAGCCACGAACTCCGCACGCCGCTCAACGCCATCATCGGCATGAGCCAGTTGCTGGCGGAAGCCCCCGATGCTCCGGCGCATCAGCGTTTGCCCGATACCATCCGACGCGCCGGCAACGCCTTGCTCGCGCTGATCAGCGATGTCCTGGATCTGTCGCAAATCGAAGCGGGGACATTCGCGTTGCGGCCCGTGCCGTTCGCGCCGATGCGTCTCATCGACGAAGTGCAGGATATGTTCGAGCCGGAAGCGACATGCAAGTCCTTACGATTGACATCGCATGTTGCGGAAGGCGCGCCGCAGTGGATCCTCGCCGATCGCGCGCGCTTGCGGCAGGTGCTGGTGAATCTGGTCGGTAATGCCTTGAAATTCACCGACGAAGGCGAAGTGCGTATCGAAGTGAGCGGCGAGCGCATCGAAGGCTCCGGGCCGTCGCTGCGGATCGATATCGTCGATACCGGCCCCGGCGTCCCCGAAAGCGAACGCGAGCGCATCTTCAACGCCTTTCTGCAGATCGACGCCTCCAGCGCGCGGACGCATCCGGGCACGGGATTGGGCTTGAAGATTTCGCGCGATCTCGCGGGACTGATGGGCGGAACGATCGATGTCGTCGGCGCGTCGCCGCACGGCAGTCGTTTTCGGCTTCGGATTCCCTACGCCGATGCGGCGGCGGCACAAGCGTCGCATATGGATTCCGACCCGCGAACGCCGTCGTCAAGTGATGCGACGCGGGATGCGACGGATGCGGGTCGAGCGGAGTTTGGCCTCGTCGAGGGCAATCTGGCCGAATGCGATGCAGCCGATTGCAGCACCGAAGAATCGTCTGCGACCGAGTCGCATGTGAACGAATCGAACGGTATCGAACGAATGTCCGATCGGGCGGTGCTTACGGCGAACGATGTCGGCATTCGTGTACTTGTTGTCGAAGACAATCTGCTCAACGCCTCTTTGGTGAAATTGATGCTGGAACGCCAAGGCTGCGATGTGTCCTGCGTTTCCAACGGCGCCGATGCTTTAGACTCGATGCGCAGAACTGAATGGGACATCGTATTGATGGATTGCCAAATGCCGCGGTTGGACGGCTACGACACCACGCGTCGCCGGCGCGAGATCGAGCGTGTCGAAGGCCTTTCGCGTATGCCGATCGTGGCGCTCACCGCGAACGCGATGTCGGAAGATCGCCAGAAATGCCTGAATGCGGGCATGGACGACTATCTGACCAAGCCGGTCGTGCTCGACGACCTGCGCGCCATGCTGATGCGTCGCGCTCGCAGCGCCGAGACGCGTGCCGATGTCGGCACCGCAGGTGGCGATGACGCTGGCGGGAACGAAGAGGTACAGTCGTGATTCGCGCGATCGCAAACCGCACGATCGCAAATCGCACGATGGCAATTCGCACGTTCGTAATTCGCACACTGCGCCGCATCGTTTCGCGGAGCGCTCGCGTCTCGTTCCGCGCGCGTGGCGCTGCCTGCACGCTTGCGCTGGTGGGCTTGTCCGCGACGATCCTGTCCACCGCCGCAGCACCCGCGCCGCAAGCCACCGACGAGCGTCTCGCGCTGTATCCCACGACCGTACGCGCGCTCGCCGACGGCCGTCTTGCGCTGCGCATCGACGCCTGGGTGTACGAACGCGAGACGCGCCCCGGCGCACGAACCTTGCTGGCGCGTTATCTGAAACTCGATCGCAATGCCTTGAGCGAAGAGCAGCGCGCGCGCTTCGACGCCAGAACTCAATGGTTTCGAGCGGACTCGGAACGCGGCAAGACCGTCCGAATCTTCGACGCGAACGGCGGCGCCTACCGTTTGCCGCGTACCGGCAGCGTCGGGCGCAGCGGCGCCGAATTGACGTTGCCGGCAACGGCGACAGACGACCCGATGTGGGTGACGGTGCGCGGCGTGTTGCTCGCGAACGACGGCAGCGAACGCGGATCGCGCGTGATCGGCCGCGCATTGCGGGTGCCGCAGGCCGGGATTTCCCTGGTGTCGGATATCGACGATACGATCAAGGATTCCAAAGTGTTGGACCGGCGCGAACTGCTGCTCAACACCTTCGTGCGTCCTTTCGTCGCTGTGAACGGCATGGCTGCGCGTTATCGCGCGTTCGCGGCCGAGCGCGCCGATTTGCGCGTGCATTACGTCTCGGGTGGTCCGCATCAACTTCACGCGGCGTTGTCCGATTTCCTCGACGCCGAGCGTTTCCCGGGCGGAAGCCTGCATTTGCGCGACATCGCGATCGGTCGCGCAGTCTTCGGCGAAAAGAACGGAGAAACCGGCGGAACGCGCGCGCACAAGCTGAAGACCATTCGACGCCTGATCGCGGATTTCCCGCAACGGCGCTTCGTGATGATCGGCGACTCGGGCGAACAGGATCCGGAAATCTACGCGA
>JADZBF010000241.1 GCA_020852215.1 Lysobacter sp.
AATCTGTTGTCCGAAGCGCGCATGCGCCAGATGAAGAAAGGCGCGTATCTGATCAACGCCGCCCGCGGCGGTTTGATCGACGAAGACGCGTTGCGCACCGTGCTCGACGAAGGACATCTCGCGGGCGCCGCGCTCGATACCTTCGTCACCGAGCCGCTGCCAGCCGATTCGCCGCTGCGCGCGCATCCGAAGCTGATTCTCACCCCGCACTTGGGCGCGTCCACCAGCGAAGCGCAGCAAGCGGTGAGCACGATCCTGGCGCGTCAGATCGTCGATTTCGTCGCCACCGGCGCGGTCGCCGGCTGCGTGAACTTGCCGCCGCTCACCGCCGAAGCCGCGCGCGAAGTCGGGCCGTGGATGCCGCTGATGTCGGCGCTGGGGCGTCTCGCCGTGCGCTTGGTGCAGGCGCCGACGCGTTTGGAAATCACCTACGCCGGCCGCACCGAGGCGCTGGATACGCGTCCGCTCACGCGCCTGTTGGTCGCGGCGTTGCTCGGCACCGCGTCGGGCCGCGTCACCCCGGTGAATGCGCTGCAAGAAGCCGCGGCGCGCGGTTTGACCGTGGCCGAAACCGTCGGCGGCGACGGCGACGGTTTCGATCGCTTGCTGAGATTGCGTGTGGTCGGCGCAGGCAGCGACGGCAAAGTGCGCGCGCGCGAAATCGAAGCGACCCTGCATCGCGGTCCGCGCGTGGTGCGTCTGGACGGCGTCGAGATCGAATTCGATCCGCTCGCGCACGTGCTGTTGATGCGCAACGAAGACCGCCCGGGCATGATCGGTCAAGTCGGTTCGCAACTCGGCGCGGCCGGCGTGAACATCGTGAACTTCGCGCTCGGCGCGGCCGGCGACGGCCAAGCCCGCGCGGCGATCACGGTGGATAAACCGCTCAGCGACGCGCAGATCGCGACACTGAAAGCCGCGCCGGGCATTTTGTCGCTGCAGCAGGTGTGAAGGGCCGGGAATGGGGAATGGAGAATGGGGAATCGGGAATCGGGAATCGGGAATCGGGAATCGGGAATCGTTGACGGCGTGAGCGCTGTCATCCCGAGCCGATAGGCGAGGGACCTGCTTTCGATCTTCGGATCGGCGAAGCAGGTTCCTCGTGTCGATGAGCGGACTTCCGAACGTCCGCGAATCGATCGCAGCGGTTTTTCGCAGAATTTCCGCGTGCTGTCTCCGTTCCCGTCCTTCCCCTTCCCCTTCCCCGTCCCCTTCCATCTCGATCCCCGGTGCCGCCTCCCGCTTTTTCCGATTCCCCATTCTCCATTCCCCATTCCCGTCATCACCCATGAAAATTCTCCTCGCACGACACGGCGAAACGCCTTGGAACGCCGAAGGCCGCTATCAGGGCCAAGAAGACATCGCCTTATCGCCTGTGGGCGAAGCGCAGGCGCGCGCGCTCGGGGCGCGTTTGGCCGACGCGCGCATCGATCGCGCCGTCGCATCGCCGCTGACGCGCGCGAAAACCACCGCCGAATTCGCGCTCGGCGACGCGCGCAAATCGATGCTCGGCACCGACGCGGGCTTGATGGAAATCGCGCACGGCACCTGGGAAGGTTTGCTCGCCAGCGAGATCCGCGAACGCGACGGCGAACGCCTGCAAGCATGGCGCGAAGCGCCCGACACGGTGCTGATGCCCGGCCCGGGCGGCGAATCGCTGCAGCATGTCTTCGATCGTGCGTGGCCGGCGTTCGCGCGCGCGGCCGAAGGGCTCGGCGCCGACGACACCTTGCTGGTCGTCGCGCACGACGCGGTGAACCGCGTGTTGCTCTGCCGCATCCTCGGCATTCCGTTCGCGAAACTTTGGACGTTCCGGCAAGCGCCGACCACGCTGAATCTGTTGGAAGGCCCGAACGTGGACGCGCTCGAAGTGGTGCGCTTGAACGACTGCGCGCATCACACCGCATTGTTCGGCGAAGCGGTACATCGCGCGTTGTGAAAATAGCCCGCTAAATTCGCGCGCTGCGTCGCGTTTCCCTCTCCCCGTGAACGGGGAGAGGGTGGCCGAAGGCCGGGTGAGGGGCGAGAGTGAGCGAGGGCGAGTCAGCGCACGCATTTCCCTCTCCCCGTTCACGGGGAGAGGGTGGCCGAAGGCCGGGTGAGGGGCGAAGTGAGGGCGAGGGTCGAGTACGACAGTTAAGGCACCGCCCGCCCGCGCGCCGCTTCCCACAGCGCATACCACGCATCGCGCGGCAGCGGTTCGGCGCAGGCCTTCGCGCCTTCGCGCAAACGCTCAATCCTGGTGCTGCCCAACACCACCCGCACGCCGGGAATCGTCGCCACCCAGCGCAACAGCAGCGATGCGGGATCGAGTCCGAATTCCGCGCTCATCGCATGCAGCGGTTCGTGCAAACGCACGCCGATCGGCGACTGCGCTTCGAGCAAGGCGCCGCCGCCCAGCGGCGACCATGCCTGCACTTCGGTGCCGCGGGCGCGCGTCGCCGCCAACGTGCCGTCGTCCAGCGCGGCGCTGTGAGCGAGCGAGAGTTCGATCTGATTCGCGATCACCAACACTTCGCCGTCGAACAGCGCCATGGCATCGGCGTCGAAATTGGAGACGCCGAAGCCGCCGATACGGCCCGTGCGTACTTCGTCGCGCACCCATTCGGCGATCGCGAAGGGCACCAGCAAAGGATCGAAGCGATGCAGCATCGCCATCTCGACGTACTCGACACCGAGCGCGTTCAACGTGTCGTCGAGCGCGCGCCGCAGATGCGCGACCGACAGATCGTAGTGGTGCGTGCCGCGCGGATTGTCGGGGCTGGACGACATGACGATGCCGACTTTCGCGATCAAACGCAGGCGCTGCCGCAGCCCCGGGCGTCGCGCGAACGCCGCGCCGACCAGCGCGTTGGTGGTGTGCCCGCCGTAGATGTCGGCCAGATCGAGCGTATCGATGCCCTGATCGAGCGCGGCCTCGAGCAAATCGGCCACGGCATCGGCAGAGAGCCGCGCGCCCCATTCGCCGAAACGCATCGAACCGAGAATGGGCGACGTGCGGGGGAACTCGGACACGAGCATGCGGCGATCCTTGGGGGTGAAGGCGCCGACAGCGACGCCGATGGCGAGGCTGCGAAGCGACGGCGAGAGTGGCGAAGACTGGCGATAATGCTGCCATGACTTCGACACTCAATACGAACGCCACCGCCCCGCGCAACCTCGACGCGTGGCTGGCCTACATCGAAAGCCACCATCCGAAAGCCATCGCGATGGGCTTGGAGCGCTGCCGCGAGGTGGCGCGCCGCATGGGGCTGGCCGCTCCCGCGCGCCGCGTCGTCGTGGTCGGCGGCACCAACGGCAAGGGCTCCACCGTCGCTTTCCTCGAAGCCATCGCCCGCGCCGCCGGCTGGCGCGTCGGCGCTTACACCTCGCCGCACCTGCTGGCGTACAACGAACGCGTGCGCATCGATGGCCGCGACGCGTCCGACGCCGATCTCATCGCCGGTTTCGAGGCCGTCGAAGCGGCGCGGGTCGCGCCCGGTCTCGATCCCATCGCGCTGACGTATTTCGAATTCGGCACGCTCGCCGCGCTGTGGCTGTTCGCGCGCGCCGATTTGGATCTGGCGGTGCTGGAAGTCGGTCTGGGCGGGCGCTTGGACGCAGTGAACCTCGTCGACCCCGATGTCGCCATCGTCACCACCGTCGATCTGGATCATCGCGATTGGCTCGGCGATACGGTGGAGGCGATCGGCGCCGAAAAAGTCGGCATCGCGCGCGCGTGGAAGCCGCTGATTCTCGGCGACGACGACCCGCCGTCGAGCGTGCTTGGCCATGCCTACGCGATCGGCGCGTCCGCGGTGCGCATCGGCTGCGATTTCTTTTTCGAGCGCGGCATGGACGATACGCG
>JADZBF010000242.1 GCA_020852215.1 Lysobacter sp.
AGCAGTTCCGCCTCCGGTTCGTACAGGCCGACCCAGACGAAACCGCCGTCCTCGCGGTTGAGCACGTCGCTGATCTCATCGAGGCCGATGTCGCGGCGCTCGCCGTTGCGGTACACCGCGCAGTTCACGACGCAACTGGGCAGGACGGGAGTGGCGGCGGTCGTATTCATGCGCGGCATCGTGCCGGGAACGGGGCACGTCGGCAAGCCGATACGGCGGCGACCACTGCCGAGGGAGGGATCAAGTGCCGCCTTTTGCACGCCCTTCTCTCCGCGCGGCGGAGAGGATGAAGCGCCGCTTTCTCCCATCCCTTCTCCCCGCCATGCGGGGAGAAGGTGGCGCGCAGCGCCGGATGAGGGGCGAAGAAGAGAAACTCAACGACCTGAAGACTGTTGAACCGAGGTGCCGGGCCGCAGCCATGCGAAGGCGAACGCCGCATGGATCGGCAACAACGCACCGATCCAATGCGCATTGGCCTGCGCGCCGGCGGTGATCCAGTAGACCAACGGCGACAACGCAGCGAGCGCTGCCGTCGCCATCAGCGCGATGCGAAAGACGCGGCCGGGGTCGCGCCCACGCAGCGCGCGCCAGGCGCCCGGCCACAGCAGCGCGCAGTGCGGCCCGAGCAACAGCAGATTGCGATTGGCCCAGCCGAAGCGATGTTCGGTGCCGAGCCACACGAAAAGCATCGTCGCGCCCAGCAGCGCGGCGACGACCCAAAAGCCCAGCGCGACCGCGGCGGCGGTGCGCGGCGCGTAGGCACGCAGCGTCAGCCAAAGACCGGCGACGACGAGGCCGCCGAGCGACCATTGCCACCACACCGGCAGGAACTCGGCGGGGTCCGGGTCGATGCGATGCGGCAGCAGCGTGCGGTCGGCGCTGACCAGCGGGCGGCCGTCGGGCAGGCGTACGTCGCGCAGGCTATCGGCTAGCCGCATCGGTACGTAGGCGTCTTCCCAATGCGACAGCGGCGCGTCCGCCGCCGGACCGAGGCCCAGATCGAAACCCAGCCACATCCACGGCGCGGGCGAGGCCAGGCGCACGGCTTCGCTGCGATAGGTATTGCCCTGCGAGCGCGCCTTCAGTTGTTTTTCCAGCGTGTCGCCGCCGAGCGCGCGGTTCAGCGCGTCGCGCACCCGCGTGGCGCAGTTGTCGGTGAAATATTCGTAGCGATAGCGCGCGTTCTCGGGTTTGGCGTTTTCGGCCAAGGCCGCGGCGAGGGTTCTGGCTTGCGTGTCGTCCAGCGCCAACCACTGCATGCGCACGCCGCGCCCGGTCTCTTCGTAGTAGCGAAGATCGTCCGTCAGCGGCAGCTCGACGAGGCGATACATCATTTCGCCGCGCACGAAACGGCCGATGAAACCGTCCTCGCCCATGTCGAAAAAACCGAAGTTGTACGACAGCGGCACGGCTTTGGTCGGGTCGTCCACGACGATGGCGTTATGGCCGAAGCGCTCGAAGAAAATCGTGCCCGGCGACATCGTCGCCACGCCGATGCGCGGCGGCGCGGGTTCCGCGGCAAGCGTCGCGGGCGCGGAGGCTTGCGCCTCCGGCAACGCATTCGGAGAGGTCTGCGCGAACGCCGCGCCGATGGCGAGAAGCCCCAGCATTGCGATCGTCGCGAACAGCACGCGAAGCGCCCTCGACGCAGCGTTTCGGGTGTACCGCGACGGCTCAGCCCGCATGCACGCTCACATGCAGCGTGTGCAAGCGCCGCGCGTCCGCGCGCGCGACGCGGAAACCGAATCGGCCGAGGGTCAGTTCCTCGCCGGCTTCGGGCAAATGTCCGATCGCCGCGGTGATCAGGCCGCCGATGGTGTCGTATTCGTCGTCGTCGAAATCGGCGCCGAAACGCGTGTTGAAATCGGCGATCGGCGTCAGCGCGTCCACCAGGTATTGGCCGTCGGCCTGCGCGGCGATCAACGCGTTCGGGTCTTCGGCGTCGTCGTGTTCGTCGTCGATCTTGCCGACGATCTGTTCCAGCACGTCTTCGATGGTGACCAGGCCGGCGACGCCGCCGTATTCGTCGATCACGATCGCCATGTGATTGCGCGATTGCCGGAATTCGCGCAGCAGGATGTCGAGCCGTTTGGATTCGGGCACCAGCACCGCCGGACGCAGCAGTTCGCGGATCGAACCCGGGCCGTTGTCCGCCACCACGCCGCGCAGCAGATCCTTCGCGAGCAGGATGCCGAGGATTTCGTCTTTGTCTTCGCCGTGCACCGGGAAGCGGGAATGGCCCGATTCCACCACTTGCTGCGCCAGCGCCACGAACTTGCCGTCGACCGGCAGCACCACCATCTGCGCGCGGGGCACCATCACGTCGTTGACGGTCAATTCCGACACCGTCAGGGTGCCTTCCATCATGCGCAGGGTGTCGCCGTCGATCACGCCGTCGGCGTGTACGTCGCGCAGCAGTTCCAGCAGATCTTCCTGATTATCCGGTTCCCCGGAAATCGCCGAACTGAGCCGTTCGAGCCAGGTACGCCGTTTCTCCGGCCGCTTGTCGGGGGCGGATTTCTCCGCGGCGGTCGATGCGCCGTCCGGCGCGGGCTTGGTACTGTCGTCCTCGGGCATTGGCGTAGCGGGAGTGCCCGGCGAGGGGCGGGACGGGCAGTTTAGCCCAAGCGAGCGGATAAACGCATCGCGGCTGGGACCATTGCAGAGCTGCTACGGACTTGGTCGAGGACGCTGCGCGAACCACAAGAAGAAGCCGCAGATCCCTTCGGAGCACCGGCGAGTCACCCGCACCACATTCGCGGGGCGAGCGGATCGTGGCGAGCCCGGCCGGGGCTCGCTCGGTGCGGCCCCTCATCCGGCCTTCGGCCACCTTCTCCCCGCCTTGCGGGGAGAAGGGGCGGGGCTTGTTGTGGGATGAGGCGACCCGGCATTTCTTCTCCCCGCGCGGGGTAACGAGATGCGGAGGGCCGCGACGAGGCGACAAAGCCGTCCTTCTCCCCGCGTTGCGGGGAGAAGGGACGGGGCTTGTTGTGGGCTGTGGGATGAGGCGACTCGGCATTTCTTCTCTCCGCGCGGGGTAACGAGATGCGGAGGGCCGCGACGAGGCGACAAAGCCGTCCTTCTCCCCGCCTTGCGGGGGGAAGGTGGCCGAAGGCCGGATGAGGGGCCGCCTGTGGACGAGCGCCCACTTGAATACGATCAATCGCGCAAGCGATAAGGGTCGTCGATGCCCAGCCCCGCCAGAATGTCCCGCTCCAACTGTTCCATGCACTGCGCTTCGCGCTCGTCCTGATGATCCATGCCCAACAGATGCAGGCAGCCGTGGACGGTCAGGTGCGCGTAGTGATGCGCGATCGGCTTGGCCTGTTCGGCGGCCTCGCGTGCCACCACCGGCGCGCACAGCACGATGTCGCCCAGCAGCGGCATGGTCACGCCCTTGGGCAGTTTCACCTCCGGCGGCAACTCGCCGGGGAAACTCAACACATTGGTCGCGTAATCCTTGCCGCGGTAGTGGCGATTCAGCGCGCGGCCCTCGTCCTCGCCGACGATGCGGATCGCGAGATCCGCATCGCGAATGCGCCCCTGCAGCGCCGCGGCCACCCAGCGCCGGAAACTCGTCGCCGCGGGCACGCCCGCGCGCGGCGTAGCGTAACCGACGGCGACATCGAGACGGACGGGGCCTTGGGTCATGGGGAGCCGCTCACTGGCTGCCCCAATCACTGGCGTCGTATTCGATCGTGACGATCTCCGCGTCCTGCGGTTCCCACTGCATCGCTTTTTGCATCGTGTCGTAGCAGTGTTTGTCGCCGAAGCCGACGAGCGATTCCATCAGCATGGACATGATGTGGTTCTTGTCCTTCCCGGCAGCATCCAAGTCGCTCGAACGCAAAACGACCTCATTCTTCGCGCAGCCGCCGATATTGGAAATGCGAATGGCCGGCACCAGTTCGCTTATCGCTCGATCGCTGAGCGAGGCGAACGCTTGTTGATCGATCGTCGATTCGGCCGCCGAGATGCGACCCTTGAAATAGTAGAGTTGCCGATAGAACAGGTAACCGCGCGAATACATCGGTATCGGTTCGGCGTAACCATCCGCCGACATGCGATATCGCAGCTCGATACGTTGCCCGACGATCGGTTTCGGTGTCAGCGCGCGGGCGATGATCGCCTTGCGTTCGATATCTTCCGGATCTGAAGCCGTCTGCGAGTCGGCTTTTTCCGGCTCTATCTTGTCTTCCGTTGCGCCTTCGTCTTTCTTCGCGCGTGTCGGAGGTATTTCGTATGCGCTTGTCTCCAGTACGCGCATGTCTTCGTAGTACTTCATCTTCACGCCTGCGTCGAAAGAGGCGCGAAAATCTCGCATGCCTGCTTCGAGAGCCGTCGATTGCGGCATGTCGCCAGCCGGGTAAATGAACAGGTCGAACCGCATCTGAGGGTGATCCATGTGCGCGTAACGCAGCGCCACTCCCGCGTGCTTGGCGGCAGGGTCGTATCGGGTTCCTTCCAGAACGAATTCGCCGATGCGTTCCGGTGCAGCGATGCGGGTTTGTTCGATGAAGGCGCGTTCCGCTTTCGCTGGTTCGCGCTTGCGCGCCTGGGCGTTTCCCACAGCGCCGAAAAGCGACAACGACACCATCGCAATAGCGAGTATCTGAAGACGATATCCGGTCATGCGTTATTCCCCGTTTGTTCGGAATGCCGGTCGTACGCCCGCACGATCTTCGCCACCAACGGATGGCGCACCACGTCGCGGGCTTCGAAGAATGTGAAGCTCACGCCGTCCACTTCGCGCAGGACCTCGACGGCGTCGCGCAGGCCGGATTTGACGTGTTTGGGCAGGTCGATCTGGGTGAGGTCGCCGGTGACCACGGCGGTGCTGCCGAAGCCCAGGCGTGTCAGAAACATCTTCATCTGTTCGATGGTGGTGTTCTGCGCTTCGTCGAGAATCACGAAGGCGTCGTTGAGCGTGCGCCCGCGCATGTAGGCCAGCGGCGCGATTTCGATGACGTTCTTCTCCAGCAGCTTCGCCACTTTTTCCACGCCCAGCATTTCGTACAGCGCGTCGTACAGCGGGCGCAGATACGGGTCGACTTTTTGCGACAGATCGCCGGGCAAGAAGCCCAATTTCTCGCCGGCTTCCACCGCCGGGCGCACCAGTACGATGCGCTGGATGCGCGCGGTGTTCAGCGCTTCCACCGCCATCGCCACAGCCAAGAAGGTTTTGCCGGTGCCGGCCGGGCCGACACCGAAATTAATGTCGTGGGTGGCGATGAGGTGCAGATATTTCTGCTGATTGGCGCCGCGTCCGCGCACGGTGCCGCGCTTGACCCGCACCGCGACCTCTTGCGGGACGAAGTCGGGCGTCGCGTTCGCGTTATGCCCGGGCGTCGCGGCGCTCGGCGCGTTCGAGGCGTCCGCTCCATCGCTTTCCGGGGCGAATGCGTTCAAACGCAGATGGATCCCGTGCGCGTCGAAGACCGTATCGCCGGCCTCGTCGTACAAGCGGCGCACCGCGCGTTCGGCGCGCGTCAACGCATCCGCGTCGTTGCCGACGACGCGAAAGACATGGCCGCGGTTGGCGATTTCCACGCCGAGCCGCAGCTCGATTTGGCGTAGATGCGCGTCGAAAGGACCGGCGAGATTGGCGAGGCGCTCCGGATCGGCGGGATCGAGCGCGAAGTCGTGCGAATGAGAAGTCTGCATACGGACGCAAGGTTAGCGCGGCGAGGCTGTCGCCGCCACGAACGACGGCATCGCGCGTCCTATTTTGGGCGCCGCGCGGGCGCCGCCCGTCGGGAGGGGAGGCGCCCGATCTGGACATTAATTAACCGATCAATTAATTTCAGCGCATGTCCATCGCGAAACCGACCAAATCCCTCGCCGCAGCCGCGCCGCGCAAATCGGCGAGCGCCCCCCGCAAGCGCACGCCGGGTCGCCCCGTCGGCGGGGCGGGCGCGGACGGCACGGATCTGCGTCGTCGGCTGCTGCAAGTCGCCATCGAACGCTACGCCCGCGACGGCATGGCTGGCGCGTCGTTGCGGGATATCGCCGAAGGCGCGGCCGTCACCCCGGCGATGCTGCATTACTACTTCGGCGGCAAAGCCGCGTTGCGCGCCGCGGTGATCGAAGAAGTGTTGATGCCGGTGGTGTCCGGCTTGCGCGTGCCGCTGCAGCGCAGCGAAGGCGATATCGGCGCGCTGATCGCCGGTTTCGTCGAGGCGGTCGCCGAAACGGCGCAGACGCATCCGTGGCTGCCGCAACTGTGGGTGCGCGAAGTGCTGCATGCAGACGGTGCGCTGCGCGGCCTGTTGAAGGATCGGCTCGGACCGATGCTTGCGCGCGCCATGTCGCAACGCTTCGCCGACGCGCAGCGCGCGGGGCATCTGAATCCGCGACTCGACCCGCGCCTGTTGGTGCCCTCGCTGATCGGGCAAACCCTCTTCATCGCCGCCAGCGCGCCGCTGTGGCGCGAAGTGTTGGACGCCCACGATGTCGATCGCGCTCATTTGCGCGATCACACGCTCGAATTGCTACGCAACGGTTTGGAGTTGTCGCATGAGGCATGAATCCTTTTCGATGCTTCTCGTTCGAATATGGCTCGTTCGAATGCGGCTCGTTCGAATACAGCCTGTTTCGATGCCGTCCGACTCGCAACCTGCGCATGCGGTGAGCGTGCGAACGATGGCCAAAACGCTGCGCGGTATCGGATTCATCGCATGCGTCGCGCTGCTGCTCGTCGGGTGCCGCGAGGACCCGCCTCAGGCGCTGGGCACGCTGGAATACGACCGCATTTCGCTGCCCGCGCCGGTGGCCGAGCGAATCGTGAAGATCGCGGTGAAGGAAGGCGATCGGGTCGAAGCCGGCGCGACACTGTTGGTGCTGGAAACCACGCGCACCGATGCGCAGACCCGCGCGTCGGAAGCCGAAGCGCAGCGGCAGCGCGAGGCATTGGCCGAGTTGGAAGCGGGCACGCGCGCCGAACAAATCGCGCAGGCCGACGCGCAAGTCGCGGCGGCCGACGCGCAAGCGCGCGATGCGCAGGCGTACGAGGCGCGGCTGCGGCCGCTGGGCGCGCGCAAACTCGTCGCCGCGGCCGATGTGGATCGTGCCGTCGCCGCCGCGCGCAGCGCCGAAGCGCGGTTGCGGCAGGCCCGCGAGGCGTTGAACGAAGCGCGTCGCGGCGCACGCAGCGAGCGCGTCGCGCAGGCGCGTTCTGCCGTGCGCGCCGCCGAAGCGCAGGCGGATGCGCAAACCGCGACTTTGCGCAAACTCGAGATCGTCGCCCCTCGCGCCGGGCGCATCGACAGCCTGCCGTATCGATTGGGCGATCAAGCGCCGATCGGCGCGCCGTTGGCGCTGATGCTGGTCGGCGACGCACCGTACGCGCGCGTGTACGTGCCCGAGCCGCTGCGCGCGAACGTCACGCCTGGCACCGCGGCGCGCGTGCGCGTGGACGGTCGCGAGACGGTCTATCGCGGCCGCGTGCGTTCGATCCGCAGCGATCCCAGTTTCACGCCGTACTACGCGCTGGCCGGAAAAGACGCCGCGCGTTTGAGCTACGTCGCCGAAATCGTGCTGGACGACGCAGGCGACTTGCCGGCTGGTTTGCCGGTACGCGTCGATTTCGAGACGGCGCCGCCGCGATGAACGCGACCGCGGCGAGCGGACTCGTGGAACGCCCCACGCCGGGCGGCGAGGGCGACGCGATCCATGCCCGCGGCCTGAGCAAAACCTTCGGTACGCTCAAAGCCGTGGACGGCATCGATCTGCGTGTGCCGCGCGCGCAGGTCTATGGGTTTCTTGGGCCGAACGGTTCGGGAAAATCCACCACCATCCGCATGCTGTGCGGGCTGCTGACGCCCAGCGCGGGCGAGATCGATGTGCTCGGATTGCGCATTCCCGAACAAGCCGAAGCCCTGCGTCGGCGTATCGGCTATATGACCCAGAAGTTTTCGCTGTACGAAGACTTGAGCGTGTACGAGAACCTGGAATTCCTCGCGACCGTCCAGGGATTGCCGCGTGCGCGTCGTAAAGCGCGGATCGATGCCTTGATCGAGATGTATCGATTCGGCGACCGCCGACGCCAATTGGCCGGCACGATGAGCGGCGGCCAAAAACAGCGCCTGGCCTTGGCCTGCGCGACCGTGCACGAGCCGGAACTGTTGTTCCTCGACGAACCGACCAGCGCGGTCGATCCCGAATCGCGCCGCGATTTCTGGGAAAAACTCTTCGATCTGGCCGACGCGGGCACGACCTTGCTGGTATCCACGCATTACATGGACGAAGCCGAGCGCTGCCATCGCGTGGCGATTCTCGACAATGGGCGTTTGGTCGCCGACGGCACACCGGAGACGTTGATGCGCGCGCTCGAGGGGCGAACGGTCGGCGTGCGCAGCGATACGCCGCGACGCGCGCAGGCGGCGCTGCAGAACGCGCCGGGCGTGCTCAGCGTCGCGCAAATCGGCAGCGAACTGCGAGTGCTGATGCGCGACGACGGCGACGCCGCGGCATCGTTACGCGCGACCTTGCGTGCCGCGGGTGTGCAAGCGGAAGCGGTCGCGATCGCGCCGAATCTCGAAGATGTCTTCGTTTCCGCCACGCATCGCGCCGACGACGCCCGGGGGCGCGCGGCATGAGCTTGACGCGCATTTTCGCGGTGATGCTGAAGGAAATGCGGCAAATGCGCCGCGACCGGCTGACGCTGGGCATGATGATCGGTATTCCGACGCTGCAATTGCTGTGGTTCGGCTTCGCGATCAATCCCGATGTGCGCCGTTTGCCGGCCGCCTTCGCCGATATGGCGGACACTGCCGGTTCGCGTGCCTTGGTGCGGGACATGCTGGCGACCGATGTGGTGCGTCACGTGGCGTCCGCGCGCACGCCGCAGGAACTCGAAGCGTTGCTCGACGCCGGGAAAATCAAGATCGGCGTGCTGATCCCGCCGGATTACGAGCGGCGGCGCATCGACGGTCGCGAAGCCGTGCAGATTCTCGTCGACGGCAGCGATACGTCGGTGCAGGCCAGCGCGCGCCAACTGAGCGCCGTCCCGCTCGATAGCGCCGTCGCCGTGCGCGAAGGCCAGATTCGATTGCTGCCGCTGTACAACCCCGAGCGGCGCTCGGCGCTGAACGTGGTGCCGGGCTTGGTCGGCGTGATTCTGACCATGACCATGATCATGTTCACGGCGATGGCGATCGTGCGCGAACGTGAGCGCGGGAATCTCGAATTGCTGATCACCACGCCGGTTTCCAGTGCGGAACTGATGATCGGCAAAGTGCTGCCCTACATCGGCGTCGGTTTGCTCCAGACCAGCGTGGTATTGCTGTTGGGCGCGTGGGTGTTCGATGTGCCGATCCGCGGCGCGCTGCTGCAGGTGTACGCCGCGGCGATGCTGTTGATCGTCGCCAGTCTCGCGTTGGGATTGCTCATTTCCACGCGCGCGAAAAGCCAGTTCCAGGCGATGCAGATGGCGTTTTTCCTGTTTTTGCCGTCGATTCTGCGGTCGGGCTTCATGTTTCCGTTCGACGGCATGCCCACCGCCGCGCAAGCGATCGCCGAAGTGTTGCCGCTGACGCATTTCGTGCGCTTGATCCGCGGCGTGATGCTGCGCGGCGCCGATCTGACCGCGATGTGGACGGATGTGGTGGCGCTGGTGACGTTTACCGTGCTGATGATGAGCGTGGCGATTCTGAAATTCCGCAAGCGGCTGGATTGATGCATTCGTGGCCGAGCATGTCGGCGTTTATCCGGATCGATGATGCCGCGCGCGCGGCCGATGGACATGCCGCGATCAGGAAAATGCTTTAAGACCATCGCAATTCGCCCCGCAAAACGGTGCAGACCCGACCACCCGACCACACGTCGCCATGAGCGTCTACCGTCAGTTCGATAATCGCGTCGTGCCCGACTTCCCGACCCTGACTGATGCGATAGAACCCGCCGTCGCCGGGCAGCGCATTCTGCGACGCCAGCCCCGCGGCGAGGGTGGCGTTGGCCGCGCCGGACGCGGCGTCTTCGAACTGCCCGGTCGAACCGACCCAGGCGCGCACCGCCAAGTAATAGACGGGATCGTCGCTGCGCGCGTACACGCACAGGCCCATGCTGTCGGTGGCTTGCGCGAGCGCGGCGATGGCGTCCCACGGTGGCGTCGCCGCGCGCAGCGCCGTTTCGCTGGCGAGTTCCGCCAACCACCAGCGTCGGCCGCCGTCCATCAGCGCGGGCGGCAAGGCGCCCAACGGCAAATCGCGCAGGACCTCGCGCAGGCGGGGGTCGTCGGCGTTCGAAATCTCCTGCACCCGCGCGCGCGGGGTGCGCACCGCGATCGTGCGGCTCGGGCCGTCGCCGGTCACGCGCAGCGGCAGTTTGCCGGCGATGCCGTCCTGCACCAGCAGCCCGTCGCGCGGCGCGGCGAGGCCGGCTTCCAGCACCGCATGCGCGGTGCCCACCCGGGGATGCCCGGCGAACGGCACGTCGCGGCGCGGGCTGAAGATACGCAGGCGGTAACTGCTGTCGCTCGAGGTCGGCGGCAGCA
>JADZBF010000243.1 GCA_020852215.1 Lysobacter sp.
AAGGCCTCGACCTCAAGCGCACCGTCCAGGCGCACACCCGCCGCGATGTGATACGCCGCGCTCGCCGCCGCATCCAACCGATCCAGAAACCACAACCGCTGCTGCGACCACGACAACGGCAACGGGCGACCTCGATCGGCCTGCGGGAAGGTATTTCGAACCGGCGGCGCCAGCGCCTTGAACACGATCTGCGTCATGCCGTCGATCGTCGCCGCCGCGAGCAACGCCTGCAGTGCGGGCTCGACGCCGAAATCGCGCTGGATGCGGGCGATCATCTGCAATGCGAGCAGCGAATCGCCTCCGTTGTCGAAGAAATCCGCATCCTCGTTCAAATCGTCCGCGCCGAAGAGGTCCTGCCACAGTGCGCGGATGCGTTCGCGAAGCTGGGCGAAATCGCCAACAGCGTCGGCAGGGCTTTCGATGGCGTGCATCGATGTTGATGTTGGCGCGGGCGCTGCGGACGACAGCGACGCGCCAAGCATCAATTGCGGACCTTCGAACGACAGCATCGCCTCGAACATGGATGCGATCTCATGCGCTCCCAGCTTCGATGCGTCGTCGGCGGCCATGCCGATGCCGTTCCATCTCGACAAATTCACCGAACGGATTTCGAATTCCGGTCGCGAATGCTTCTGCGCGCAGGCATCGAGATACGCATTGGCGGCGCAGTAGCCCACCTGCCCGAGCGTCGGTTGCGAGGCGTTGATCGAGGAACACAACACGGTCAAGCGTGGCGGTGACGATGCGAGCGCATCGAGCAATGCAGCGACGCCCTGCAGCTTCGGCGCCAACACCGCCGTCAGACGGTCCGGATCGGCGCGTCGGATCAGGCCTTCGCCAGCGGCGCCGGCGGCATGCAACACCAGATCGATGCGCCCGTATGTCGCTTCCGCCGCGCGCAGGGCGGCACGCAGCGCATCGGCGTCGGCGATATCCACCGCCAGGTGCTGCACTTGCGCGCCGACGCGCCGCAACGCGGTCAGGCGCGAAGCGAATGCGTCGTCCTTCGTCGATGCGCCTCGCGAGAACAGACTGATTCGCATGCCCTTCGACCGCGCGGCGAGAAAGTCGGCGAAGGCAAGCCCGATCCCGCCGCTGCCGCCAAGCACGAGGCAATGGCTGTCGTCGCGGATCGGGGATGCGCCGGCGAGCAACTCGGATTCGGCGATGGCATCGACGGTCGGTGCCCATGCATGGCGTCCGCGCAGCGCGATGACCGGCGGCGTCGCATCGATCGTTCCCAGCAGCAGTCGTGCGCACAGCGACACGTCGCCGACTCCGGCGCCATCCGCACATTCGGGATCGACGCGTTCCGTATCGATCCAACGGCAATCGATACGCGAATATTCCAGCGGCGTGACGCGCGCGGGCCCGGCGATCAAGGCACCGACAGGGTCGGCGTGCTCGCGCCCATCCACCGATTGCGCCTCGCAGGTAAGCCAGTCGATGGCGAAACGGCGTGCGCCGCCGACCGCGTCGAGCGCGCGTACGAGTTGGATCGGTGCATCGAGACATAACAGCCGGGCGGCGGCATGGTCGCGATCGCGCGCCGCGAGCGACCATGCGTACACGATGCGCGCGGGCACGCCGCCGTTCCCCTGCAGGCTCGCCATGAGCGCCGGAAACGCTTCCGGCACCTCCGGGTCCAGCGCGCGACCATCGGCGGACACCGCAGCGGCGCTTCGGGCGAGGGTCACGACATGCAAATCGAGCCCTTGTGCACGCAGATGCGCGATCAATGCCGCATCGGATCCATCGGGCGATGCGAACCAGAGCAGTCTGCGTCCATCGATGCGGGCATGCGTGGCCTCTTGAGGCGCGGGGATGCCGGGCAGCCGTTTCCAGCCGGGCACCTGAAGTCCCTCGATCCGCGGCGCGGCAGGCAGCGCAGGTGCGGAGCGCGCAACATCCGGCGCGTCGATCCAGTGCCGGGCACGCGCGAAGACCGTGCCCGGTATCGGCACACGGTCGGCGGGATGATCGGGAATCGCGCGTTCCCAGTCGATCCGATGCCCACGCGTCCAGAGCCTGGCCAACGTCGAGCGCAATGAACGCAAGGGAGCGTCCGGATCGTTCGTCGCCGCGATCGCCGCTTGATCGAGACCCAGTACGAGCTCATCGACATCGCCGACATCGCCCGAATTCAGCACATCGCGAGGTCGCGATGCATCGAGCGTCGACGCGGTCCAGCACTCCAACGCGCGAAGACGAGCGGCGTCTATCGGAGCGCCATCGCGAACGGACACGCACCGTCGGGTCGGCGATAGAAGGCGAACGTCGGACAACGCGGCGGCGAATCGCTCGCGATCGGACGCGATATCGCCGCCGATCGCCGCATCCCCTGTGGATGCGAGTCGGCCGCCGAGCGCGACCAGTCGCAACGCATCGTCGCGCGCGATCGCGCCGGCCAGACAGGCCGCGATGCTCTCGCCGATGCCCGCACCCGCGAGCAGTTCCGGACGCAGACCGAACGATTCGAACAGCCGCGCCAGCGAGAAGCTGAGGGCGAACGCGGCGGGTCCGGCGATCTCGTTGCGCGACAGTCGCGCGGCATCGGCGGACGGGTCGCACAGGACTTCTGCGATATCCAAGCCCAGATGCGGCGACAGCACGCGCGCGCAGGACCGAAGTTCGTCGCGAAACTCTGGATAAGCCGCACACAACGAGGCCGCAGCGCCAGGCCTCAGGCGATACGACTCCGGAAATACGAAGGTCAGGCGGCGCGGATACTGCGTGTCGAACGCCGTCGCGTCGGCCAATCGCGAATCGGCATCCGCCGCGGAAGATGCGACGACCGCAAGCCGATGACGCATCGGACGGCGCCCGACGCGGGTGGTATGGGCGATCGCGGAGAATGGCGTGACGGGCGCATCCCGCAGGAAGACGCGCATGCGTTGCGTCAACTCGGTCAGCGCCTGCGGCGTTCGGGCCGACAACAGCAGCGGCTGCGGCGTTTCGCTGCGCGCGATGTTCGAAGCCGGCGGCGCGGCGAGCACGACGTGCGCATTGGTGCCGCCGATACCGAATGCGCTCACGCCGGCGCGGCGCACACCATCGGCTGGCGACCACGGTTCGGCCGCGGCAAGAAAACGGAAGGGCGCTCCTTCGAGATCGATGCGGGGATTGGGCGTCAGGAAATGCGGTGTCGGCGGCAGCACGCCGCGTTCCACCATCAGTGCGGCCTTGATCAATCCCGCGATACCCGCGGCGGCGTCGAGATGACCGATGTTGGCCTTCACGGCGCCGATCGCGCAGAAAGGCGTCGCCGCATCGCCGAAGGCGGCGCGCAGCGCCGCGATCTCGATCGGATCGCCGAGCGCGGTGCCGGTACCGTGCGCTTCGACGTAACCGATGTCCTCCGGTGCGACGTCGGCGACCGCGAGCGCTTCGCGGATCACGGCGGCCTGACCTTCGACGCTGGGCGCGGTGAAGCCGCTCTTGTCGCTGCCGTCGTTGTTGACCGCGCTGCCGAGGATCAACGCATGAATTCGATCGCCGTCGGCTTGGGCGCGCGCCAATGGCTTGAGCACCACCACCCCGACGCCGTCGCCGGCCACGGTGCCGGCCGCATCCGCGTCGAACGGACGGCAGCGACCGTCCGGCGAGAGAATGCCGCCTTCGACGTAGCGATATCCGCGCGGTTCGAGCGTTCTCACGGAGACGCCGCCGGCCAGCGCGAGATCGCACTCGCCCGCAAGCAGCGCCTGACAGGCCAAATGCACCGCGACCAGCGCGCTCGAGCAGGCCGTCTGTACGGTGATCGCCGGTCCTTCCAGACCGAGCGCATATGCAGTGCGCGTGGCGAGATAGTCCTTCTCGTTGCCGATGGACAGTCCCATCGTGCCGATTTCCGCCATCAGTTCCGGGCGTTGCGACAGTCGCTCCATGAAATAGACATTCGACGACGCGCCGGCATAGACACCGATCGGGCCGCGTCGCACGCCGGGCGCATAGCCGGCGTGTTCCAGCGCGGCCCAGGCTGTTTCCATGAACAGTCGCTGCTGCGGGTCGGCGGTCCGCGCCTCGAGCGCGGTCATACCGAAGAGTCCCGCATCGAACGATTCGATGCCATCGAGCGCGCCACCGCGGCGCACGTAGCGCGGATCGCGAAGATCCTCGTCGGACACGCCCGCCGCACGCAGCGCATCGTCGTCGAAGGTGGTCAGAGCATCGACGCCTTCGACCAGGCTCGACCAGAATTGCTCGATGTCCGGCGCGCCGGGAAAACGGCCGGCCATGCCGACGATGGCGATGGCCCCCGGATGATCGAGATCGTCGAGGTCGTGCGCATGGGTCATGGGGTCAGCATCCTCTCCGTTGCGTCCGCGGAGCCGCGCGGCGTCTGCACCGCGGCGATACGGCCGTATTCGAGCTTGATCAAGCGTTCGGCGACGTCGAAATAACGATCGTCGTGGGTGATGACGACCAGCGTCTTGCCCGCCGCCTTCAGTTCGGGCAGCAGTTCGAGATAGAAATGCCGACGGAATTCCGCGTCCTGGTCGGCGGCCCATTCGTCGAGCACGTAGATCTGACTATCCTCGATACGCCCTTGCGCCAGCGCGAGCCGTTTCTTTTGCCCCTGCGATAGATCCAGAGTGCTGAAACGGCCGTCGACGACGCCGACCTTGTCCTGCAGGCCCAGTCTGTGCAGCAGCGCATCCACCGCCGTCTGCGCCGGCGCCTCTCCGCGGCGGTCGATGACGTGTTCGAACAACCGGTAGTCCGCGAAGATGGCCGTGACCACTTGTTGGTAGTCGCTCAGCGCATCGGCACCCAGACGCTGGCCGTCGATCGAGATCTCTCCGGCGGAGGGAATCAGGATTCCGCTAAGCAACAGCGCGAGCGTCGATTTTCCGCTGCCGTTACCGCCGACGACGAAGACCAGCTCGCCGCGATCCAGCGTCAGGTCGATCGGACCCAGCGAGAATTCCTCGTCTTCGTTCTCGCCGCGGTAGCGATACTCGACAGCGCGCAGTTCGATGCGCCGCCAGTCGCGGAAGCGCGTGGGATCGGCACGAGGAAGCGCAGGCGACGTCGCCGAAAAAGCGGTGCCCAGCGCGCGCAAATGCCGCAGGCTACCCAGCCCCGACACGACATGGCGGGTCGACGCCATGAGACTGCCCACCGGCCCGATCAAGAACAGCGCCGTGACGACGAACCGCACCACGAGTGTCGTGTCTTCGCCGAACGACACCCGGCCGGCATACGCGACGACCAGAATCGCGGCATAGACCAAGGCATTGTTCCAGGTCTCGCCGAAGCCCCACATGCGATGGGCCTGACGCAGGTTCTGGCCGTTGGCGCGAATCGCCTCGCCCAGCACCCGCTCGGAAAAATGCGCGGCGCGCGCCGCGTTGAGGGTCATTTCCTTCTTCGCGTCGGCGATCATGCGGAAGTGTTCGAACAGTCGGCCCTCGTCGCGACGGATGCGCTCGAAGATGCGCTGGGAGCGATGCATCACCAACATCGCGCCGGCGACCGTGACCAGGAGAAAAGACAGGAAGACCGCCAGCAGCGGAAGCGACAACGACGCCAGATAGCCGACGCAGAGCAATACCAGCAGCGCGTTGAAAAACACCTGCGGGAACAGCAGCAGCATCTGCGTCAACCGCGACACATCCACGATCAATGCGCCGGCAACGCTCTCGCGGCTGCGCATCAGTTGCTCGTAGTCCACGGCGAGGAATCCGCCGGCGAGCCTGCTCCGCAGGTCGGAGGTCAGTTCCGCGCTGAGCTGGGCCTGGCATATCTGGGCGAGCCCTCCGGACAGCAGCATCGCCACGAGGCAACCGACAGCCTGCGCGAGTACGCGTTGCGACGGCGCTCCGCTCGCGATGCCACCGATCAGCGTCAGCAGCAGCAACGAAGTCACCGCGCTGACGCCCAACAACACGATCGAGACGGCGAGCAGGCCACGATGTCGGCGTAGTGTTTCGCCGATCACAGTTGCTTCCCGGCGCTCGGTGTCGTCGATGCGCTAGCCGGAGTCGGCGGAGCCAGCGTGGCCGACGCGGCCGGCGCCAGCGGCAAGCGCTTGACCACGATCGACGCATCGGCGAAATCGTGGGTCTGCGACATGCTGCCGGGCGGATGCGCAGGCAATCGCAGCGTCGGCGGTAGATCGTGATCGTAATTCACCGCGAGCAGCGCATCGGGCAAGCGACCGGGGCCGATGTCCAGCGACAGCGCGACATCCTCGTCCGGCAACGCGAACGCGCGTAGACGACGCGGCCATGCGTCGAATCCTTCCTCCGCGGGCACCGGCAGCGAACGACCGTCCACCTGGGCGGCGCGAACATCCACGCCCTTCGGCAGATAGAGATCGAGCCGGTCGCGCCCGCCGGAGGCGCGCAGTCGCAGTTGCATCCGTCGCACGCCGTCTTTGCCCGTCGGTGCGATCGCGACCGTGTCCAGTGCGAGCGACGCCGCCGGCAGCACGGCGGCGCGTCCTTCGAGCGGCGCGCAACGCGTATCGCGCCAGACTTCGGGCGCGTAATTGTTGCCTTTCAGCGGCTTCGCGGCGTCGCCCATGATCTTGCGTTGCCAGTCGTCGGCCGATGCGTCGATGCTCGCGAAACAATCGGCATTCAGCAGGCGATCCTGCAGCACGAACACACCCGAAGGTCGCGGATGTCGCGTATCGAATGGGTTCTGCATCGACAACGCGAACGCGAAGCCGGCGCCGACGACCGCCAATCCGAGACCGACCGCCGCCGCCCGGCGGCCCTGCCAGAACTCGATCGACAGCGCGAGCAACAGCAGCAGCGGCACCACGCCGATCACCGGCATGCCGGCGCCGAGCGCGACATCGAGATTGCGCGCGAAATCGCCGAGGATCACGGCAGCGACCATCACGGCTGCCGCTGACGCCATCGCCCACATCGTGCGGCGACCTGCGCCCTTGTTCGCCGCATCGCGGTCACGCAGAAGGATCGCCGCCAGCGCGAAGGCGAGCAGCGGCCATACCAACAGGTTCGCGGCGCCCGGCATCGCGATCATCAGCGCCCATCCCAGGACCAGAGCCAGCGCGCGGCCGCCCCAAGCCATCGCTGCCGTCCCCAGTGGGCGTCGAAGCAACAGCCATGCGATCAGTGCCAACACGAGCCCCGGCAGAAACACGCCACCGGCACGAAGCGCGGGCACCGACGCGAACACCGCCAGCGCGAGCGCGGCCTTCCAGCGCAGGCCGCGACGAGCCGCCACGGCGAGCACGGCGACGGCGACGCCCACGCCGCACAGAGCCCATGCGATGAACCACAATGTCTGTTGCGCCGCCACCGCACGCAGCATCGCTCCCGGCCAGTACTCCGCGCGCACGGCAGCGGAAACGGACCACACCACCGCCGCCGCACTGCCGATCGCAGCGATGAGCCCAAGCATCGCGACAAGCGTCGCCCCTATGCGTACCGACTGCGCGCGCTTCGCGCGCACGAACGCGACAAGGCTCAATATCGTCGCCAGCGCGAGTGCGACGACATCGACCCATGGCGGATAGAAAAAGAAGGTCTTGCCGGTGAAATTCATGTAGTGCAGATCGCCAGCGCCTGCACCGCGCGCGGACGAAGCGAGCAATCCCGTCGTCGCGTTCACGGCCTGATCGCCGAGATGCTGCAGCGTCTCCGGCGCGAGGTTCTCCACGGTGTCGGTCGGCGAGTGGTAGTCGAAATAGCCGTCGATGTAAGCGAAATTCATGCCGGCGCGGCGGTTGGCGAGGGACACGGTGAAATCCGTGTCGTTTGGCATCCATCGATAGATTTCCTGGGCATAGGAATTCGCCGTGGGCGAAGGCCCGCGCGCCAGCAATCGGATCAGATCGGCGTTGTCCGGACCTGTCTGGAACATCCGCACGGGCCCGCGGCTGCCGCGACTTTCGAAATTCAGCACGGTGCCGACCTGCTTCGCCAGCGGATGGCGTTCGAAGAAACCGCGCGCGCCGAAAAGCCCGATCTCTTCGCCATCGCTGAGCAATACGATCAGGTCGCGCTTGCGCGAGGCGGGATCGGTCGCCGCCGCGATTCTTGCGGCCTCGAGCACGGAGACCACGGCCGAACCCGCATCCGCCGCGCCCGGCGCCCACGCCGTCGAGTCGTAATGCGACATCAGCAGCAATGCGTCGTCGCGTTGCGTACCGGGCAACACGCCGACGACGTTTTCGATCCATGCGAATTCCGCGGCGCGACCATGCGCATCGCCGGTCACGAGCGTGCGTTGCACTTCCGTCCGCAACCCCATCGCGCGAAGTTGCGCGACGAGATAGTCGCGCACCCGCGCGTTCTCCGGCGAGCCGGTGGGGTGCGGTCGCTGGGCGATGATCGCCAGATGCGCCATGGCGCGCTTCGAGGAAAACTGCCCGGCCGCATCGCTGTCGCGAACCGCTGGCGGTCTCGAAAGCCAGGCGGTGGCTGCGACCGTCGCCGCGATCAAGAGCAGCGCGAACAGCGTCCTGAACAGGCCGCGATCCGCGGCATCATCGTTATGGTCTTCGCGCATCGTCATTGCCCTTCCCCACGGTCGTCTGCGGAGTCGTGCGCGACGGCACGCTCCGATGTCTGCATGTTCTGTGCCTGGCGTCCGCGCACGCGGTCCAGGGCCTGTCTGCGATTCCGCTGTTGCAGCGATTGACGCCGTTGTTCGCCGCGACGCTCGCTGTCGTCCAGACGGCCCGCGTCGCGACCGCCGTCGCGGAGGAAGGCCGCCAATTGCGCGATGGTGGTGTGCGTGAACAGATCCACCAATGTCACCTTCTGCTGCAAGCGGCGTTCGATCGTCGCCTGCAACCGCACCGCCAACAGCGAGTGTCCTCCCAGCGCGAAGAAGTGATCGTCGCGCCCCACCCGCGCCACGCCCAACAACTCGCTCCAGATCGACGACAACGCCTCCTCCAACGCCCCTTCCGGCGCCGTGTACCGCTCCCGCACCCGCGCCTCATCCCCCGGCGCCGGCAACGCACCGCGATCCAGCTTCCCGTTCGGCGTCAGCGGCCAT
>JADZBF010000244.1 GCA_020852215.1 Lysobacter sp.
GCTTTTGACCGGCGGCGAGACTATCGAGAAACCGACGCGTGCCCGAATGCGCCACCGTGCCCAGATTGCGCATCAACTCGTCGTGGCTCATGCCGATGCCGTTGTCGCGCAGGGTCAGCGTGCGCGCGTCGCGATCGACCGCCAGATCGATGGTCAGCTCGGCGTCGTCGCCCAGCAACGACGCGTCGGCGATCGCCTCGAAGCGCAGCTTCTCGCAGGCGTCGGAGGCGTTGGACACCAGCTCGCGCAGGAAGATGTCCTTGTTCGAGTACAGCGAATGGATGACCAACTGCAGCACTTGCTGCACATCGGCCTGGAAGGCGTGGGTTTCGACCGGGCGGGTCGGGGTGTCGGTCTCGGTGCTCATCCGGGGCTCCTTGGGGATGCGACGGGAAGGGGGGCGCGCTCCGAACCGGCCGACAACAGCCGAGGCGTACGCGCGAGTGCCCGAAACGTGGGCGCGCAGGCGGAGGTTTCAAGGGGCGAAGGCCGGCATCGATGCGCTCTGCCGCCCGTGGCTCGCCGTCGCGCCGGGCAGAACGGGTCCGGGCGGCGGCTGGCGTCTCGGGTCAGGGATGGCGATGCGCGAACGCGGCCATCGCGGCCATCGCAATACCCGACGGACCGCAACCTTCGGTCATTTCGGGGCGATCCGCAGGCAACCGTCGGCCGTATCCGCCCGCACCGCCACATGCCCCAGCGTTTCCAGGGTCTGGGCGTCTTCGCGGGCGATCCGGTAGCGACCGGGCAGCAGGCGCAAGCGCGCGGCGGTCGCTCCGGCGGGAACCACCGCCTGGTCCCGCGCGATGGCGTTGTCGTCCTCGTCTTCGGCGAAGGCGCGCAGCAGCGTCGCGTCCGTACGCGCGGCCACGCACAGCGACACCTGCGCCCCGCGCGCGGCTTCCGCGGCGGCGACCGCGGCAGGCGGGTGCAGCACCACGATATCCACGTGGTTGGCCGCGATCGGCGTCTCGCCGCGGACGGCGACCACCGGCGAGGCGGTGTCCACCGGCCAGCCGTCGGCGGTCTCGGGGCAGGCCGTGGGGCCCTGGGCCACCGTCAACGGCTCGATCCCCGTGCGCGCGGCGAATCGCGCCGCCATCCAACCTTCGTCCGGGTTTTTCGAAATGTGCGAACCGCCGGCATAGACCAGCAGTCGGCGACCCGGGTTGGCTTCCACCCATGTCGCCAGGGCTTCGGCCTGTGCGGTTTCGCGCGTCTCGCGATCGGCGGCGGTTGCCGGTTCGTAGGGTACGAACGCCCATTTCAGCGCGTGGGCGCGGCGCAGCGCGGCCGCGAACGCCGGGTCGGCCGTGTAGAACCCGGTGGCCGTGTCGGGCACGCCGTCTTGCAGCGAGGCGGGCGCCTGCTGCGCGAAGGTTTCCGCCGCGAGGGCGTCGAACCCGAGCGGATGCAGCGCTTCGATCAATCGCCCGAGAAACACGCGATGCGCGCGCCGGAAATGCGATTCGTTGAGCATCACGACCCGCGAGTTCCGCGCGGCGCGAACAATGACTTCGAGCGCATCGCGATAGTCGGCGTCGGCCACCGCGCGCGGCGCGGCCGAAGCGCGCAACGCGCAGGCGGGTTGTTCCAGACCCAGAAACACCGATATCTGCGCGGCGACCTGTTGGTTTTCCGGCGCGTCTCCGATCGCTTCCAGCGCTTGCCACGGGCGATTGTGTTCGAGACGTTTCGACCAATTCGGCGCGCCCTCGTCGGCGGCCGCGACGTCGCCCGCGGACAGGCCGAGCAAACAGGCGCCCACACAACCGGCGAGCCGATGGCGGCGGGATCGTCGAGATTTCATCCGGGTCTCCTTCGGTTCGCACTCACGGCCGATCCTTGCGAGGCGCGACCCATCTTGCGTAGAACCTACTCCGGACGCAATCGCAATCGTTTCCGTAGGGATGACCGCGAAGTCCGCGCGCTCGCGTTTGCTGCAATGCGCAACGCGATATCGATGCCGCGATGCGCGTACGCATGCGGCGCGAGGAGGCGCGCGCATGGGGGCGCGTTCGATCCCGGCGGGACGCGTCACGATGGCCGTGATGCTATGCTCGGTTCAAGCAGCAGCGGACCGCATTCGATGGCCGACGAATGCTGCGAGTACGATCGAAGAGGACTCGAACAGGAGAGGATTGGCAGCATGGTGTACGGGGCGTACGGATGACAGAATCGCTCTTTCGGCAAGAAGTACTGGACGAACGGAAAGACGGTTTGTTCGGGCAAATCTCGCTGATCCAACCGGTGCGTACCTGGGTGCTCGCGGCCTGTGCGGCGGCGTTCGCCCTCGCCCTGATTCTGTTTCTGGTCTTCGGCAGTTACACGCGCCGCAATCGCGTCTCGGGCCAACTGGTTCCCGTTCGCGGGCTCGCGACGGTGGTCTCGCCGGCGGCCGGTCTGCTCGGGGAAGTGCATGTCGCGGAAGGCGATCGCGTGGCCGCCGGCGATGTGTTGGCGGTCGTTCAAGTCCCCCGCGCCACCGTCGAGGACGGCGACACCTCGGTCGCCATGCAATCGCGGTTGCGCACGCGCGCGGAAAGTCTGGAGTCCGCAGGCCATGCCCGCGCGTTGGAAGTGTCCTCGCAGTTGAGCGGCTTGGACCAGCAACTGCAGTTCCTGTCCAGTCAGGCCAAGCAACTGGAAAGCGAAATCGAACTGCGCCAGAAACAGGTTTCGTTGGCGAACGAAACGCTGGCGCGCTACGTCTCCCTGCGCGAATCGCGCTACGTCGGCGAACTGCAGGTCGAGCAGCAGCAGAGCGCGGTCATCGAACAAACCCTGGCGCTGCGGCAGATGCAGCGGCAGGCGACCGAAATGCATCGCCAGATCGCGGACCTGAAACAGCGACGCGAGGAAACCCGCGCCTCGCTCGCGCGCACCCGCGCCGAGTTCAATCGCGATCGCGCGGAACTGGAGCAGGAGTTCGTACAGGCCAACGCCGCCGGAGGCATCGCGCTGGTCGCGCCGGTGAATGGCGGGGTCGCGGGACAGATGCTCAAGGTCGGCGAACCCGTTCGCGAAGGCCAAGCGGTGATGAGCGTGATCCCGGGCGATGGCCGGCTCGAAGCGCAGTTGCTCGTGCCCAGCCGCGCCATCGGTTTCATCCGCGAAGGCGACCCGGTGTTGTTGCGTTATCAGGCGTACCCGCATCAGAAATTCGGCCACTATCGCGGACGCGTCTCGCTCGTGAGCCGCAGCGTCATGGATCGCGCGGTCGCCGCGGAACTGGCCGGCGACAACAACAACGAACCCTATTACCGCGTGAGCGTCGAGATAGAACGCCAAGCGATCGAAGCGATGGGCAAACAGCAGCGGCTGCGGCCGGGAATGCTGCTGGAAGCGGACATCCTCGGCGAGCGCAGGCAACTTTGGGAATGGGTGTTCGAACCCATTCAATCCCTGGCCGGAAATCTCGATGGCTGAGCTCGCCGCGGATCGAGGCTGGACGCAAGCCGATGCGCACGCGCGCTTCATAAGCAGCGCGCCGAAAGCGTGCCGCGCGAACCTGTTTGCTGTGAATCACAATCTGCGGATCGATGCGCCTCGGATGAGCCATTCCGGTGCCGGCCGCCCCTCCACCGACGCAAGGAAAACACGATGAACAGGAATCACGACCGCGCATTCGTGATCATGGGAACCCGCGCCGACCCGCACGTCGAGCGAATCGCTGATGAAGTCGCGAAATTCGGCGACATTCGCGTCGAAGTGCTCGACTACAAGGACGACACGAAAATCTCCTTGACCGTCGATGGCGACGGGAACGTCGCGATGGCCGTCGATGGCGTCGCGCTCCCGCGCGAACTGCTGATCTGGGATCGCAGCAAGATCATTCCGGGCACCACCGTCTACGTCAAAGGCGACGATCCGAGCGTCGCCAGTTTCGTGGCCCGCGAATGGCGCGCGATGTATCAGCTCATCTCCGGGCTGTACGGCGACAAGGTGGTCAATTCGCTCGATGCCAAGAAGTGTCTGCTCAAGCCCTATCAGCAAGTCGTCGCCGCGGGCGTGGGTCTGAACGTTCCGATGACGCTGGTGACCAACCATAAAACCGCCGCAATGGATCTGTTGCGCGGCTCTGCTTCGGGCTTGATCCTCAAGTCCTTGTGCGCCGGCAAAATTACGCCCGGCCCCAACGGCGGCAGCATACCGTTCAACATCATGACCATGCGCGTGACCGAAGAGGATCTCGGCGCGGCCGAGGACGAGGATATCGGCTATTGCCCGCACGTGTTCCAGCACGAGATCCGCAAGGATCACGAATTGCGCATCGTGATGATCGACGGCAAACCGCATCCCTTCCGGATCAACTCGCAACTGCTGGAGTCGTCCGCCGTCGACTGGCGCAAAGGCGTGCATCTGCTCGACTACACGCCCTGCGAAATACCGGAGGCCTTGACCGAAAAATTGCGCGCCTATATGCGCACGATGGGGTTGTTCTCGGGAAGCGTGGACATCGTGGTCGATCCGGACGGCAAATACTGGTTCCTCGAATGCAACCAGGACGGCGCATGGGGATGGTTGGATGAGATCGTGGACGGCGCCCTCAGCAAGGAGTTCGCGGCCGCGTTCCGTCGGCGACTGATGTCGCAGGCCGTGGAATTGGCCGATGCCTGAGGCGATGCGCACCCGCACCGGCGCTTGGTGCGTCGACGGCACGCGCTCGACGCAAGACGAGCGCGGTCCCGACAGCGTCGGGTCGCGTGTGCGCATGAAGAGCATGTCGGTATGAAGAGCGTGTCCGCATGAAGAGCATTGTTCAGTCCGAGGCGTCGGAATGCGGGTTGGCCTGTTTGGCCATGGTCGCCGCGCACCATGGCCTGGATCTGGGCATGGCCGAGCTGAGGCGGCGTTTTCCGATGTCGCTCAAAGGACTGCGGTTGAGCCAACTGGTCGAAATGGCCGGCACGTTGGGCTTGCATGGCCGCGCGTTGCGTTTGGATATGGGCACGCTGACGCAGCTCAAGCTGCCGGCCATCCTGCACTGGGATCTCAACCATTTCGTCGTGCTCGAGAGCGTGCGCCGCGACAGCGCCGTCGTGGTCGATCCGTCGAGCGGACGACGCACGCTCGCGCTGTCGGAGGTCTCCAGACACTTCACGGGCGTCGCCCTGGAATTGGAGCCCGGCCAGGAATTCACACCGGAAACGCGTCGCGAAGCCGTGAGTCTGCGCAAGTTGACCGGCCCGGTGCGCGGGATCGGGCGCGCGCTGTCGCTGTTGTTGTTGTTGTCGCTCGTGCTGCAGGTTTTCGTGCTGGTCACGCCCTTCTACATGCAGTGGGTGGTCGATCAGGTACTGGTCTCGGCCGATGCGTCGCTGCTGACCGTGCTGGGTATCGGGTTCGCGTTCCTGGTGATCATGCAGGTCGCCGTCTCGGTGCTGCGCGGCTGGACCGTGGTCTATCTTTCGGCCCGGTTCGGCATGCAGTGGACGGCGAACGTGTTCGCTCATCTGCTGCGCTTGCCGCTCGATTTCTTCGAGAAGCGCCACCTC
Organism: Lysobacter sp.; assembly: GCA_020852215.1. Classification (GTDB taxonomy): domain Bacteria; phylum Pseudomonadota; class Gammaproteobacteria; order Xanthomonadales; family Xanthomonadaceae; genus Lysobacter_I. The sequence goes on from JADZBF010000244.1 coordinate 5,499, forward strand.
GGCGACATCGTGTCGCGCATCGGCTCGGTGCAGCGCATCCAACAGACCATCACCACCAACTTCGTCGAAGCGGTCGTCGATGGTTTGATGGCCATGGCGACGTTGGCGATGATGCTGGCGTACAGCCCGCTTCTGGTGCTGGCCACGCTGGTCGCCGTGACCGCCTATCTGGGTTTGCGCATGGCGACGTTTCGGCGTTTCCGCGACGGCAGCGAGCAACAACTGGTCGAGGCCGCTCGACAGCAATCGCATTTCTTCGAAACCGTGCGTGGGATGCAAAGCATCAAGGTGTCGGGGATCGAGGGTCAGCGCCGATCCGCCTACCTCAATCTTTTGCACCGCACGATCGACCGCGAAGTGTGGCTCGCGCGTCTGGATCTCGTTTTCTCCCAGAGCAGTGCGCTGGTCATGGGCTTGGAACGGGTGATCGTGATCTGGATCGGCGCTTCGCTGACGCTGGGAGGCACGTTCACGGTCGGCATGCTGATCGCTTATCTGGCGTACAAGGAACAATTCACGCAGCGCGTCTCCACCTTGATCGACCGGGTGATGGAATTCCGCATGTTGCGTTTGCACGGCGAGCGCTTGGCGGACATCGTGATGGCGGAGCCGGAGCCGGCCGAACGCATGGCCGAATTGCCGCCGAAGCCGCCGCTCATCCAAGCCCGCGCGCTGAGTTTCCGTTACGCCGAAGGCGAGCCGTGGGTGGTGATGAACTGCGATCTGAATATCGCGCCGGGCGAGTCGGTGGCGATCGTCGGCCCGTCGGGCTGCGGAAAAAGCACGCTGGTCAAATTGCTGCTCGGCCTGCTGCCTTTAAGCGCGGGCGAAATTCGGATCGACGGCGTGCCGCTCAAACAGATGGGCCCCGGCAACTTCCGACGCGGAGTGGGCGCGGTGATGCAGGACGACCAACTGTTCGCCGGTTCCATCGGCGAGAACATCAGTCTCTTCGACGACACCTGGGACCAGGAGCGCATCGAGGAAGCGGCGCGCCGGGCCGCGGTTCACGACGACATCGTCGCCATGCCGATGGGCTACCACTCGCTGATCGGCGATATGGGCAGTTCGCTCTCGGGAGGGCAGCGCCAGCGCATCTTGATGGCGCGCGCGCTCTATCGCCGGCCGATGGTGTTGATCCTCGACGAAGCCACCAGCCACCTCGATGTCGAAAGAGAACGCCTGGTCAACGCGGCGGTCGGCGCTTTGGAACTGACCAGAATCATTGTTGCGCATCGCCCGGAAACCATCGCCAGCGCCGACCGGGTGTTGGTGATGGAGGGCGGACGCATCGCTTACGACTATCGACCCAGTAAACCGGAACCGCGGCCTCGGGAGCTTGCGGATATCGTGGATTGACGCGGCGCAGCCGCGAAACGGACACCGGCGCGAGCCGGACCCAAGGTGCAGGGGGACTGCACCGCATCAATAGCAAGAGGAGTCTCATATGAAGCCGTTTGTCATGAAGCTGCATGAGAAAGATCACGGTGCGCTCCGCGAGTTGCGCCAGAGCGAACTGGACGCCGTGAGCGGCGGCCGGGCCACCGCCGTGCTCCGCCCCCAAGACCCGATCCGGCTGAACACCGTCACCGTCACCCCGAACGGTGACGGCGGCGACGACGGCTGCGACGACGATTGGGCGTACTAAGCCGCAGTCAGGGGAGGCCGACGCGATCGGCCTCCCCGCTTGGCCTGCTCGCTTGGCCTCCCCGTTCGGCTGCGATTCGATATCGAACGCAGACCAACGAATATCGTCGGCATCCGCCTCTTGTCGTCGGTCGTATCGAGACGACCGAACGCAATCCGAGCTACCGCCATCCGAGCGACCGCTATGTCCGCAATGTCCGCGAAACGGCGTTAACGCATCCGACCAGATCTCTCAGCGCGTGAACACGATCTGCTTTCGGCGAACGACGACTTCTTCAGGCGGAGCTTCTTCTGAGCGGACCCGCTACGTCCAAAAGAATCGAGTCGACGAGGGCACGACAGAGTTCTCGAACTCCGCGGGATGCTGATTGACTCCCCGATAGGGGAAATGTAGGCTCCAGCGAAGAATGGATAGTTGCCGGGCATGGAAAATAACGCCGATTTTCAGATGAATACGCCCTCGAGCAGCGGATCCGCCGTTGCGTCGAATGTTGCGCGCGATCGTGCCGATTTTCCGCTGACGGATATGCAGCGGCTGCTGGTGGTCAGCGCGTCCGACGGCATGGAATATGCGTTGCTTCCGCATCTGTATTTCGAAGTGGAGCGTCCCGGTCTCGATATCGATCGCTTCGCTTCGGCGATCGCGCGCGTGCTCGAACGGCATCGAAGGAACATCGTCGTCGTCACGCAGGATCTGCGTTTGCGACAGGTCGATGAAGTGACGCCGCCGCCGGTGTCCGTCTGGGATCTGCGCGGGCATTCCGAACTGGGGACGATGCTGGGGCTCATGCGGATTCGACATCGCATGTCGAATCAGTCGTTGCCGATGGATCGCTGGCCGTGGCTGGATTTCCAAGTGACGCGATACGGCGTCGACCAGGCTCGGTTGCACGTGAACTTCAGCAACCTGTTTTTCGATCAGGTGTCGGGGCTGCGCTTGATCGCCGAAATCGAGCGGGACTACGCCTCGCCGGGCGCGGAGCATGCGGGAGCGGACGAGATTTCGATCGAAGCGATTTCGACCGCATTGACGCAGCGCCA
>JADZBF010000245.1 GCA_020852215.1 Lysobacter sp.
CCGCTCACGCGCGCGTCTCCGCGCCGCTCGTCTCCGCACGGCTCGTATCTGCACTCATCTCCGCGTCATCGACGGGCGCGCGATGCGCGCTCAGCGTGTCGGTATGCAAACGCCCGTCGCGCATCACGCAGACGCGGCCCGCATGCGCGGCGACATCGGCGTCGTGGGTGATGAGGATGATGGTGTGGCCCTCGTCGCGCAGCCGCTCGAACAAAGCGAGAATATCTTGCCCCGTACGCGAATCCAGCGCGCCGGTCGGTTCGTCGGCCATCAGAATCGCGGGTTTGTGGATCAGCGCCCGCGCGATCGCCACGCGTTGCTGCTGACCGCCGGACAGTTCGCTGGGGCGGTGATGCATGCGTTCGCCCAGTCCCACCGCAGCCAGCGCTTCGCTCGCGCGCTGGCGACGCTCCGCGACCGGCACGCGCGCATAGCTCAATGGCATCGCGACGTTGTCCAGCGCGTTCATCCGCGACAACAAATTGAAGCCCTGAAACACGAAGCCGATCTTGTCCCGACGCAGCACCGCGCGCTCTTCGGCGTCGAGGTCTGCGACATCGACGCCGTCGCACAAATACGTGCCGCTGCTGGGTGAGTCCAGACAGCCGATCAAGTTCATCAACGTCGATTTACCGGAGCCCGACGGCCCGACGATGGCGACGAATTCGCCGTGTTCGATCCGCAAATCCACGTCCTGCAGGGCGATCACTTCGGCTTCGCTGTCCGGCGAATAGATTTTTCCCAGGCCGCGGGTTTCGATGACGGGCGGCTTCGCGGACGGTTGCGCGGTTTGCTGCGCGGATCGCGCGGCCGTTGCGTTCACTTCGCAACCTCGACCGCCTGCGTGCCGACGACGATCGCATCGCCGGCCGCGATTTCGCCCGCGACTTCCGTACTGCTGCCGTCAGACGCGCCGATGCGCACCGTGACCGGCGTCGGCAAGCCGTCGACCAAACGATAGATCGGCGCGCGACGCGAACCGATCAACGTGTTGATCTCGGCGTCCCAACGCTGGCGCTGGGCATCGCTCAAGCTGCCGCGGAACGCGCCGAACTGCTGATTGAAACGTTCGAGCAAGCGTTGACGCATTTGCCCGCTCGGCGCACCGCCGTTACCGCCGCCGGACTGGGCGCCGCCGGGCGGGCGTCCGAACAGCGTCGGTCCTGCATTGCCGCCTTGCGGCGGGGCCGCGACGCGCGCGGCGGCGCGCTCGCGCATCTGCGCCAATGCGCTATCGAATTGCGCTTGCTGCGCGGCATCGAGCTTCAACATCGCCGCCACTTTCGGCAGATCGTCGCTCATGCCGGCGCGGGCGCCGATGCGTTGTGGCGTCGTTCCGCCCGGCGCGCCAAGCGCGCTTTCCGGCGGTTTGAAGCGCAGGGCCGCATTCGGCACTTTCAGGATATTGTCGCGGCGGCTGACTTCGATCTCGGCATTGGTGGTCATGCCCGGCAACAGCGCTTGGTCGCTGTTGTCCACGGCGATCACCACCGGGTAAGTGATGACGTTGTTGGTGTTGGTCGCGGCGACGCGCACTTGCCGCACTTCGCCTTTGAATTGCCGGTCGGGATAGGCATCGACCGTGAAGCTCACCGGCTGCCCGGGTTTGACTTGGCCGATATCGGATTCGTCCACCGCCAGCACGATTTCCATCTTCGCCAGATCTTCGGCGATCTTGAACAACACCGGCGCCTGCAGACTGGCGGCGACGGTCTGGCCCGGTTCCACCGCGCGATTGAGCACCACGCCGTCCACCGGCGAACGAATCACCGTGCGCGCCAAGTTCAACCGCGCGTTCTGCGTGGACGCCTGTTGCTGACGGATCTGCGCCTGCGCCGAGGCGACTTGCCCGCGCGCCTGATCCAGCGACGCGCGCGACTGGTCCAAATCGCTGCGGGACACCAAGTCCTGCCGCACCAATTGCTGCTTGCGCGCGAAATCCGAGTCCGCATTGCGCAACGCAGCCTGAGCGGAGGCCAAAGCGGCGCGCGCATTGGCGATGCTGGCGTCGGTTTGTTCGATCTGCGATTCGAAGGTGCTGGGATCGATGCGCGCCAACACCTGCCCTTTGGTGACTTGGTCGTTGAAATCGACCAGCACTTCGGTGAGCCGGCCGGAGACCTCGCTACCCACGTCCACCGTGGACAGCGCGCTGAGCGTGCCGGTGGCCGAAATCGACACCCGAATATCGCCCTCTTCCACCTCGGCGGTGCGGTAGGCGGGCGCTTCGTCCGAGGTTCGATGTTTCCAATACCACGCGCCGCCGGCGAGAACGACGACCGCGCCGAGAGCCAGGGCGATACGGGGAATGCGCGAACCGGTTTTGCGGGATGGGGGCATGGCGGATAGGCGAACGCAGTGGAGGGAGAGGATCGCGGAGGCGATGCCGTAGCTCGACAGGCCGCGCCCGCGAAGGTTCCGGGGCGGGCGGCCTTGGCGAAACCGGCGAGCCGCCGCATGATCGCACGACACCCGCCTCCGACGCTGCCATGCCATTCGTCCTAGCAGGCTGTTGAAAAACAGCCTGTTAACGCAGCCATGGATGGCTGCGACGACGAAGCAAGAGCGTAAGCGATTGATTCGTCGGGAGCGAGTCCGGACATGTGCCGGACTCGCGACTTGACTGTGCCGGCAGGAGCCGGCACGAACGGCAACGCCGGCCGCGAAGCGGCGAGCCGCAAGGATGCGGCGAGTCAAAACGATCAGGA
>JADZBF010000246.1 GCA_020852215.1 Lysobacter sp.
ACTGCTCATGTCCGACATCCCCTCGAATGCGTTTTCGACTGTTGCCAAAGGCGCCCAGTATGCGACGGACGCGGCCCGGCGGCACCCCATCCGCCCCGGTCGCGGACGATACGCCGAAACCCTCGCGCTGTGGTTGATGCGGGTCAGTCTGGCTTTGGCGGCCGCGACCGCCTCGACGGTGGTCGGCGCCCGCCCGATCACCGATCCCGCCTATAGCGAAGCCGTGTTGCGGGCGGACTGCGATGCCGCCGCGTCGAGCCGCGTGTTGGATGCTCAGGCCGGCCCGATGCCTGACGCGCGAGCGTACTGGCTGGATGGGTGGCTGATCCAATGGCCCGGCGCGAAGGCCGAAGGCCGGTTCCGCTTGTATCACTCGGCGACGGCGGCATTGGTCGCCGAACCGGGCAAACCCGTGCGCGGTGCCGACGGGTTTCTCGAACTAAAACCGGTAAAGGTCAAACTGGCGTCCGCCACCGCCGCACGCTTTAAGTTCGTGGGGGAAGGGTTGCGGTTGGCGTTGAAAGATGACGAAGACATGCTGATTCGTCGATGGGAGGCGCTGCAGAATCAAATGCTCCTCGTAAGAGAAGACGCGGAGGGGCGATTGCTGGATGCGACAGCGACCCAGTTGCCGGGCGTGTTGGACGATGCTTATCGCACAGATGCTTCCTCCACGTTACTGGGCGCCAGCCAAACGGAAAAGCAGACCTCGCGATTCGAGGTATGGGCACCTACAGCGCAATCCATCTACCTTTGCGTCTACTCGAACGCGGTCGATGCGGCGATCTCCGGTCGCCAAATGCTCATGAGCGCCGAAGATGGCGTATGGCATGGCTCACTCAACCGAGATTTGACCGGACATAGTTATACCTACCTCGTCGACGTCTACGTTCCCAACATCGGCATCGTGCGCAATCGCGTCACCGACCCGTATTCGGTCGCGCTGACCGCCGATTCCAAGCGCAGCGTCGTACTCGATCTCGATCATACTTCGACGAAACCCGCTGGCTGGGACGCCGCGCAGCGTCCGGCGGCAGCCGCATCGAATACGGATATGTCGGTATACGAACTGCACGTGCGCGATTTCTCGCGCGACGACGCGAGCGTGCGACCCGCATGGCGCGGCAAATATCTCGCATTTACCGAACGCGACTCCGCCGGCATGCGTCATTTGCGCGGGCTGGCCGATGCCGGCATGACGGATGTGCATCTGCTGCCCGTGTTCGACATCGCCACCGTGCCCGAAACCGGCTGCGCGACGCCCGAGCTGCCCGCCGCCACGCCGGACAGCGAGGCGACGCAGGCTGCTGTTACCGCTGTCGCGGCGAAGGACTGCTTCAACTGGGGTTACGACCCATTTCACTTCAACGCACCGGAAGGCAGTTACGCCACCGACGCGAGCGATGCCGCCGCGCGCATCCGCGAATTCCGCGCGATGGTGCAGGCGCTGCATGCCGCCGGTCTGCGCGTGGGCATGGATGTGGTCTACAACCACGCCTCCGCGGCCGGTCAGGCGCAGACATCGGTGCTCGACCGCATCGTGCCCGGCTATTACCACCGCCTCGATGCGAACGGCCGCGTGGAAATGTCCACCTGCTGCGCCAACACCGCCACCGAACATCGGATGATGGCGAAGTTGATGATCGATTCGGCCGCGCTGTGGGTGAAGCACTACAGCATCGACTCGTTCCGCTTCGATTTGATGGGCCACCAACCGCGCGAAGCGATGGAGCGCCTGCAAGCGCGCGTGGACGCCGCCGCAGGTCGGCGCGTACCGCTGATCGGCGAGGGCTGGAATTTTGGCGAGATCGCGAACGGCGCGCGCTTCGTGCAGGCCTCGCAACTGTCGCTGCAGAACAGCGGCATCGCGACCTTCAGCGATCGCGCGCGGGATGCTTTGCGCGGCGGCGGCTGTTGCGACCGCGGCGAAGGGCTGGTCGCGAACGTCGGTTGGCTCAACGATGCGCGCGATCCCGCGAGCGAGGGCGACCCGAAACGTCGCGCCGAACGCATGCGCATCGCCGATTTGGCGCGCATGGGCCTCGCCGGCACGCTGCACGATGTGCGCATGCGCGGCGCCGACGGCGAAGAAAAAACGCTCGCGCAATTCGATTACGCCGGACAGCCCGCCGGTTACGCCGCCGAGCCGGGCGAGGTGGTCAATTACGTCGAAAACCACGACAACATGACCCTGTTCGATCTGAACGCCTTGCGCTTGCCGCGCGACACTTCGCGCGAAGACCGCGCGCGGGTGCAATTGCTCGGCGCGGCGACCACCGCCTTCAGTCAAGGCGTGGCGTATTACCACGCCGGCATCGACATCCTGCGTTCGAAATCGCTGGACCGGAACAGTTTCGATTCCGGCGACGCGTTCAATCGGCTCGATTGGTCGTATCGCGACAACGGCTTCGGCGTGGGCTTGCCGCCGAAGGCCGAGAACGGCGCGGATTGGCCGTGGCTCAAACCGGCGCTCGCCGATGCGTCCATCGCGCCGACCGCGCGCGAGATCGCATGGATGCGTGATGCGTTCCGCGACTTGCTGCGCATCCGCGCGAGTTCGTCGCTGTTCCGCCTGCGCAGCGCCGAGGACGTGCGTCGTCGGCTCTCGTTCCGCAATGTCGGACCGGAACAGAACCCGGCGGTGCTCGTCGTGCATTTGAACGGTGCGGGCATCGCAGACGGGTTCGAAGCTGCGAACGAAATCACGGCGGGCGAGGCGCTGGCGCAAGCATCGAAAGCCGCGCCTTATCCGGACGCGGCGTTCCGCGAAATTCTGTATTTCGTCAATGCATCGGCCGAGACGCAGACGCTGAGGCTGGGCGAGGAACGGAATAAACCTTACGTTCTGCATCCGGTACAGCGCTCCCCGCAAGCGACCGATATGCGTCCGAAGCATCAGGCGCGTTACGACAAACGCACGGGCGAGTTCGAAATTCCCGCGCGCACGGCGGTGGTGTATGTCGTTGAGTGACCTGAGGCGGAGTGGCGAAATGCTCGATGAAGGATCGGGCCTTCCGGCCCTCCCACAAACGCGAGCGAACCTCCCACAAACACGAGCGGCTCTCCCTGCGATCTTCAGATTGAACAGGATCTTGCGATGACCACACCCCGACTGCTTTTCGCGCTCCACGCCACCCTCGCGCTGAGCATCGGCGCCCTTTCGGTCGCGCCCGCGTCCGCCGAGACCGTCGCCAGCGTCGTCTCGCCGGACGAACGCTTGAAGGTGGAACTCGATGTCAGCGGCGAAGGACGCCTCGCCTATCGCGTGTTGCGCGACGGCAAGTCGCTGATCGGCGATTCGCGGCTGGGTTTCGTGCTGCGCAACGACCGGCAATTCCTGCGCGGGATGCGCTTGCGCGAACGTTTTTCGAGCAGCTTCGACGAGATCTGGGAACAGCCTTGGGGCGAACGCAGGTTCGTGCGCAATCGTTACAACCAACTGCGCGCGAGTTTCGTCGAAACCGACCACAAGAAGCGACGGATCGACGTGACCTTCCGCGTGTTCGATGACGGCGTCGGTTTTCGCTACGAATTTCCGAAGCAGGACACGCTGGAAGAAGTGCAGATCGCCGAGGAACTGACCGAGTTCGCGATCGCGCAGCCGGCGACGGCGTGGTGGATTCCAGCGTACGAATGGAACCGCGAGGAATATCTGTATCGCCGCACGCCGTTGGCGGAAGTCGGCGCCGCGCAAACGCCGATCACGCTGCGCACCGACGACGGCACGCACCTGACGCTGCACGAGGCGGCGTTGGTGGACTACGCCGGCATGAATCTGATGAAGGCCGACGGCGGCGCGCTGCGTGCGTCGCTGACGCCGGGCAGCCCCGCGAAAGTGGTGCGGCGCGCACCGTTTTCCACGCCGTGGCGCACGATCCAGATCGCCGACCACGCCGGCGGATTGATCGAATCGAATCTGATCCTCAATCTCAACGAACCCAATGTTCTCGGCGACGTGAGCTGGTTCAAGCCATCGAAATACGTCGGCGTGTGGTGGTCGCTGCACTTGGATAAAGAGTCGTGGGCCACCGGCCCCAAACACGGCGCGACCACCGCGAACACCAAGCGTTACATCGATTTCGCAGCGAAATACGGGTTTCGCGGCGTGTTGGTGGAAGGCTGGAACGTGGGCTGGGACGGCGATTGGTTCGCCAACGGCTGGGATTTCGATTTCCGCAAACCGACGCCCGATTACGATCTCGAAGGTCTCGCCGCCTACGCCAAATCGAAAGGCGTGCATCTGATCGGCCATCACGAAACCGGGTGCGCGGTGAGCCATTACGAGCGGCAGATGGACGAAGCATTCGCGATGTTCGCGCGCCTCGGCATCGACGCGGTGAAGACCGGCTACGTCTGCGACGCTGGTCAGATCGAGCGCCAGGATGCCGAAGGCGGCCCGGTGGTGCGCGAATGGCATGAAGGCCAGTTCATGAGCAACCACCACCTGCGCGTGTTGCAGGCGGCGGCGAAGCATCGTGTCGCGATCAACGCGCACGAACCGATCAAGGACACCGGCCTGCGCCGCACGTATCCGAATTGGATTTCGCGCGAAGGTGCGCGCGGCCAGGAATTCAACGCCTGGGGCAATCCGCCCAATCCGCCGGATCACGAACCGACGATGATCTTCACGCGCATGCTGGCCGGCCCGATGGATTTCACGCCCGGCGTGCTCAGCCTGGAAGGCCGCGGTCAACCGATCCAAAGCACGATCGCGCGGCAATTGGCGCTGTACGTGGTGCTGTACAGCCCGATCCACATGGCGGCGGATCTTCCCGAACACTACGAAGAGCACATGGACGCGTTCCAATTCATCCGCGACGTGCCGACGGATTGGCAGGACACGCGCGGATTGAACGGCGAAGTCGGCGACTACGCGACGATCGCGCGCAAGGACCGTCGCAGCGAGGATTGGTTTCTCGGCGCCGTGACCGACGACACCGCGCGCGAACTGCGCGTGCCGCTCGACTTCCTGAGCCCGGACAAGACCTACGTCGCGCAGATCTATCGCGACGGCGACAAGGCGGATTACAAGGGCGACCGCTTTTCGTTCGCGCGCGAAACACGGGAGGTAACGCACGACGATGTGCTGACGCTGCGACTGGCGCCGGGCGGTGGGCAGGCGATTCGGTTTATGGCGAAACGTTGAGCCATGTCGCTCAAAGTTTCCATGCGCTTCGTGTGGGCAACAATGGCTATGGCATCGTTTTCTTTGTCTGCTTGCGACAAATATGCTTGCGGCGAGTCGCATTCATCGACGCAAACCGCGATGGATTTGCCGCAAGGGCAACTCGCCGCCT